>DATINN010000001.1:0-4921 GCA_035474175.1 Mycobacteriales bacterium
GTGCTGCCGTTCCGGATGCCGGAAGAGCCGCCGGAGGGGGGAGGATGGCGACATGGCCCGCCCCCCGCTGTCCCCCGTCGTCTGGCAGCCCCCGGCCGCACCGGACCGCGCCCGGCGGTCCCGCAGCTCCCGGCCGCTGCCCCGGCTGACCGTGCTCGACGTGGTCGGCCGCGGCCCCGAGGACGTCCTCGTGGACCGCTCCGGCCGGATCGTCACCGGCGTCGCCGACGGCCGGATCCTGCGGGTGGCGCGGGACGGCCGGCGGGTCGAGGTGCTGGCCGACACCGGCGGGCGGCCGCTCGGGCTGGAGTGGCTGCCGGGCGGTGACCTGCTCGTCTGCGACGCCCGCCGCGGGCTGCTGCGGGTCGACCCCGGCACCGGTGCGGTCGAGACGCTGGCCGAGGGGTTCGCGTTCTGCAACAACGCCGCCGTCGCCGCGGACGGGACGGTCTACTTCACCGACTCCACCGACCGGCTCGGCATCGACCACTGGCAGGGCGAGATCCTGCAGCACTCCGGCACCGGGCGGCTGCTGCGCCGCGGCCTGGCCGCGGAGACGACGGTGCTGCTCGACGGGCTGCAGTTCGCCAACGGGGTGGCGCTGGCGCCGGACGAGTCGTACCTGGTCGTCGCGGAGACCGCGGCGTACCGGCTGGTGCGCTGGTCGGTCGTCGACGGCACCTCCTCGGTCTTCGTGGACAACCTGCCCGGCTTCCCGGACAACGTCTCGCTCGGCTCGGACGGGCTGTTCTGGGTCGCGCTGGTCTCCCCGCGCAACGCCCTGCTGGACCGGCTGCTGCCGAAGCCGCCGGCACTGCGCAAGACCGTGTGGGCGCTGCCGTCGCGCCTGCAACCGCGCGAGGCGCACACGATCTGGGTGCAGGCGTACGACGCGTCCGGGCAGCTGGTGCACGACCTGCAGGCGCCGGGCTCGCGGTTCGGCGTGGTCACCGGCGTACGGGAGGTCGACGGGGTGGTCGCGCTGGGCAGCCTGACCGCGGACTGCGTGGCCTACTTCTCGCTCTGAACCGGGTACTTCACGTGCGCGGCGCTCAGCTTGGCCCGGGCGGCCGTGGCCAGGTCGATGCCGAGCACGTCGGCCAGGAGGACCAGGTAGAGCAGGACGTCGGAGAGCTCCTCGCCGAGCCGGGCCTGCAGGGTCGCCTCCGCGGCCAGCTCGGTCACCCGGTCGGCGGGCAGCCACTGCAGCAGCTCGGCCAGCTCCCCGACCTCGCCGACCAGGGCCAGCAGCACCGACTTGGGATCGTGGAAGGAGCTCCAGTCCCGCTGCTCGGTGAACTCGCGCATGCCCTGGCGCAACTCCCCCAGATCGCTCACGCCGGAACCGTAGTCTTCGGCCCGTGCGATTCACGGCGACGGTCGAGCCGGGCGGGAAGACGGCGACGGGCATCGAGGTGCCGGCGTCGGTGGTGTCCGAGCTGGGCGGGGGGCGGCGGCCGGCGGTGGTCGTGACGCTCCGCTCGCACAGCTACCGGACGACCGTGGCCAGCATGGGCGGGCGGTTCCTGATCCCGGTGAGCGCCGAGGTGCGGGCGGCGGCCGGGGTGGCGGCCGGGGACGTGCTCGAGGTCGGCATCGAGCCGGACACGGAGCCGCGCACGGTGTCCGTGCCGCCGGACCTGGCCGCGGCGCTGTCGGCGGCCGGGGCGTCGGACGCGTGGTCGCGCCTGGCGTACACGCACCAGAAGGAATGGGTGCGCAGCATCCTGGACGCCAGGAAGCCGGAGACGCGGGCGCGCCGGGTGGCGGCGGCCGTGGACGGGGTTATCCACAAGGGCTGACTTGTTGTCCGTTTCGTGGTAGTCCGGCTCTAGCCTTCTCCGCGACATCCTTGATGCGTGGAGGAGGACGGGATGAGTGTGCGGACGTTCCCGGCGCTCGGGTTCGACCCGGCGCCCGGGTCGCCGGCGGCGTTGCGGGCCCAGGCCCGGTCGGCCGACCTGGCAGCGCGGACCCTGGCCGGCGCGGCGGCGTCGGCGACCCGGCTCGACGCGGCCTGGTCCGGGGCAGCGGCGACCGCTTACCGGTCGGAGGCGCGGGCCCTGCCCGGCGACCTGCACCTCGCCGCGGCCGCCCACGGCACGCTGGCCCGCGAGCTGGCCGCTTTCGCCGACGATCTGTGCGCGCGGCAGCGGCGGGCGGCTGAGCTGGAGAGCCGGGCCGCCGCACTCCGCGCGACGGCCGGCCTGATCGAGGTCGCCCAGGCCCGGTCGGCGAGGCCGGCCAGTCGCGTCGCCGCATCCATGCGGCAACGGTCGCACATCGCCTCATACCGTGAGAAGCCCGGTCAGGCGACGTACGCGGTCAGCGCGGTCGACAGCCCGGCCAGCACCCCCTTGGCGTCGCCGAAGAGCATCGCGCAGCGCGGGTTGGTGTAGAGCTCGTTGTCCATCCCGGCGTACCCGCTGGCCAGCGAGCGCTTGATCACGATCACCGACTTGGCCAGGTCGACGTCCAGGATCGGCATGCCGGAGACCGCGTTGCCGGGCCGGCGGGCGGCCGGGTTGGTGACGTCGTTGGCGCCGACCACCAGCACCACGTCGGTGGTCGGGAAGACCCGGTTGATCTCCTCCAGGTCCTTCAGCTGCGGGTACGGCGCGTTGGCCTCGGACAGCAGCACGTTCATGTGCCCGGGCATCCGGCCCGCGACCGGGTGGATGCCGTAGCTGACGTCGACGCCGTGCTCGCCCAGCGCGTGCGCCAGCGCGACCAGCTCGTGCTGGGCCTGGGCCGCGGCCAGGCCGTACCCGGGGACGATGACGACCTTCTGCGCGTACGCCAGCTGCAGGGCGGCGTCGTCCGGGGTGACCTCGCGGACGCTGCCGCCTCCCGGCGCGACCACCGGGGCGTCGGAGTCGCCGGTGCCGAAGCCGCCGGCGACGATGCTGACCAGCGAGCGGTTCATCGCGTCGGCCATCAGCTTGGTCAGGATGCCGCCGGCCGCGCCGACCAGCGCGCCCGCGATGATCAGCGGGGTGCTGTCCAGCACGAAGCCGGCCATCGCGACCGCGGTGCCGGTGCAGGCGTTGAGCAGCGAGATCACGACCGGCATGTCGGCGCCGCCGATCGGCAGCGTGCCCAGCACGCCCAGCGCCAGCGCGGCCAGGACCAGCACCACCAGCACCGGGACGCCGCCGTGCCCGGCCGTGTAGACGCCGCCGCAGACCGCGGCGACCACGAACAGGGCCAGGTTGAGCCAGTGCCCGTAGCGGAACACGATCGGCCGGCCCGGGATGCGGCCGGCCAGCTTGCCCGCGGCCACGACCGACCCGGAGAACGTCACCCCGCCGATCAGCAGGTCCAGCGCGGTGGTCAGCGTGGTCGAGACCGGCAGCGCGCCCAGCGGCAGCGCGCCGTCGTGGTCGATCGCGTCGGCCAGCGCGCTCAGCGCCGCGGCGCCGCCGCCGACCGCGTTGAGCACGCTGACCAGCTGCGGCATCGAGGTCATCGCGACCCGCCGGGCGGTGACCGCGCCGGCCACCCCGCCGACCGCGACACCCAGCACCAGGACCAGGACTGCGATCGCGGTGCTCGACCGGTCGTGGGCCAGGACGACGACCGTGGTCACGATCGCCAGCGTCATGCCGGCCGCGGACAGCTGGTTGCCGCGCCGGGCCGAGGCGGGCGAGTTCATCAGGTGCAGGCCGAGCACGAAGCAGACGGCCGAGAGCAGGTAGAGCAGGTGCGTGGTGGTGTCCAGCCCGCTCATTTGACGTCGCTCCGGGGGCGGGCCTTGAACATCTCCAGCATCCGGTCGGTGACCAGGTAGCCGCCGGTCACGTTCATCGCGGCGAACGCGGCCGCGACGAACACCAGCACGTAACCCAGGGCCGTGTCGGCCGTCGCGGCCAGCAGCATGACGCCGACCAGGACGACGCCGTGGATGGCGTTGGCCCCGGACATCAGCGGCGTGTGCAGCGTGGCCGGCACCTTGCTGATCACCTCGAAGCCGACCAGCAGGCTCAGCACGAACACCGTGATGTCGGCGAACAACAGGGCACTCACGCGTTCTCTCCGTTCAGCAGGGCGCGGACGGCGGGGTGGACGACCTCGCCGTCCTGGCAGACCAGGACGCCGGCGGTGATCTCGTCGGCCGGGTCGAGCACCGGCCGGCCGTCCCGGATCAGGTGGGACAGCAGGGCGACGACGTTGCGCGCGTACGCCGTGGAGGCCGCGCGGGGCACGGACGCGGCCAGGTCGCCGGCCCCGACCACGGTCACGCCGCCCTCGGTGACCACCGTCCGGTCCGGCACCGAGCCGGCCACGTTGCCGCCGAGCGGGCCGGCGGCCAGGTCGACCACGACCGCCCCCGGGCGCAGGGCGGCCAGCGCGTCGGCGGTGACCAGCAGCGGCGGGGTCCGGCCGGGGACCTGGGCGGTGGTGATGACCACGTCGAAGCGGGCGATCGCGGCGGCCATCGCGGCCTGCTGGCGGGCCGCCTCCGCGTCCGTGAGCGCCCGCGCGTAGCCGCCGGACCCGCTCGCGTCCGCGTCCAGGGAGAGCACCGACGCGCCGGTGGAGGCGATGTCGGCCCGGGCCGCCTCCCGCACGTCGTAGCCGGTGACGACCGCGCCCAGCCGCCGGGCGGTGCCGATCGCCTGCAGCCCGGCCACCCCGGCGCCGAGCACCAGCACGGTGGCCGGCCGGACGGTGCCGGCCGCGGTCATCAGCATCGGGAAGTAGCCGCCGTAGAGGTCGGCGGCCAGCACCGCGGCCTTGTAGCCGGCCACGTTGGCCTGCGAGGTCAGCGCGTCCATGGACTGGGCCCGGCTCAGCGTCCGGGGCAGCCCGTCCAGGCTGATCGCGGTCACCTTGGCCTCGGCCAGGGCCCGGGCCCGGTCCGGGTCGAGCAGCGGCTGCAGCATCCCGACCAGCAGCTGGCCCTCGCGCAGGGCCGCCG
>DATINN010000002.1:0-2169 GCA_035474175.1 Mycobacteriales bacterium
CGAGGATGACCTTGATGCCCCACGGCGCCAGCTCCTGGCGCAGCGCATGCCCGAGCTCGCCGAGCGCCGCCTTGGTCGCGTCCAGCGGACCCGCGAACGGAGGCCGGAACCGCACCCCGATCGTGCTGATCATGACGATCCGCCCGCGAGCGAGCCGGAGCAGCGGGAGGAACGCCTGGGTGACGGCGAGCTGACCGACCAGGTTGATCTCCAGCAGCCGCCGGAAGGCGTCGAGCCGGAGCAGCTCGGTCGGCGCGGCCACGCCGATGCCGGCGTTGTCGACGAGACCGTCCAGGCCGGCCGCACCGACGTGCTCGGTCACGGCGGCGCAGGCCGCGGCGATCTGCTCGGCGTCGGTGACGTCGAGCAGCACCGGGGTCAGCTCCCCGCCGCCGGCGGTGGTGCCGAGCTCCGTGCCGTCGGCCGCGGTGCGGACGCCCGCGTAGACGTGGTGGCCCGCGGCGACCAGGCGGAGGGCGGTGGCCCGGCCGATCCCGGAGGAGGCTCCAGTGACCAGGATGTGCGTACGGGTGCAGTTCACAGCTTCTCCCTCGACGAGGTGGGACTGGGCGGGGTGGCGAGCTCGGCGGGGAACCCGTCCCGCCAGGACCGGTAGCGGGGCCGCCACCCGAGCGTCTGCCTGGCCCGGGTGTTGTCGGCCCCGCGCAGCTCGGTCATGAAGGCCGCGCCCCAGCTCCCGGCGGCCAGCCGGGCGAGCGCCACCGGCACGCGCCGCGGCCGGGGCGCGTCGAGCAGGTGCGCCAGCCCGGGCAGCCAGTCGGCGACCAGGGCCGGTTCGTCGTCGACGATGTTCAGCGCGCCGGTGACGTCGGAGCCGAGCGCGGCCAGGACGGCGGTGGCGGCATCGGCGGTGTGCAGGAAGGAGAACGTGGACCGGCCCCGGCCGACCAGCGGCAACCGGCCGGCCCGGACCAGCCGGACGGTGTCGCCGTCGGCCGCGTAGCCGGTGCCGGGCCCGTACAGGTGACCGAGCCGGAGCACCAGACCGCCGGCGTCCCCGGTGCGCCGCTCCAACTCGGTGAGCGCGCGCAGCGGCGCCGCGAACTGCGCCGGCGGGTCGGACCAGAACGGCTCGTCCTCGTCCGCGAGCCCGGCACCGCGCGGGTCGTAGCCGTAGGCGAGTCCCTCCGCGACGAACCGTCGCACCCCGGTCGCCGCGGCCGCGTCGATCAGATGGCGGGTCCCCTCCGTGCGGAGCCGGTTCGTGAGCCGGAACTGCCGGGCCATCCGCCGCGGGTCGATCCGGGGCGGGATGGCGGTCAGCATCGTGACGATCGCGTCCGGCGCGGCCGCCCGGACGGCCGCGGCGACCGCCGGGCCGTCGAGCGCGTCGACCGCGACGAACCGCACCCGCCCGTCCGGTGGGTCCGGTGGCCGGGAGCGGGCCAGCCCGACCACGTCGTGTCCCGCCGAGGCCAGCAGCGGGACGATTGCCCTGCCGAGCACGCCGGTGGCCCCGGCGACCAGAACACGCATGGCTTCCTCCTGTCAGGTGGTGGATCCACCGCCCCGCCGGACGACCCGGCGGGGCAGGACCGCGTCCAGCAACCAGTCGCTCGCGATGCGAGGGCGGTTGGCCGGGATCGCGGCGAGGTGGTAGGCGCGGGTCAGGACCTTCGCCGCCGGGCCGGAGACCGCGATGCCGGCCGGGTCGGCCGTGGCCTGCGCGCCGGCGAGGTCGACGGCGAAGCCGAGGTCGTGGTGCCGATATCGACGGCGCCGGCCGGAGCCCAGCGAGGCGGCCAGGTTGCGGGCCGCGCGCTTCCCCTGCCGCACCGCGTGCTGCGCGGTCATCGCGGTGACCAGGCCGGGCCGGGTCAGGTCCGGAACGGCGGCCGCGTCCCCGCCGGCGAAGATCTCGGGATGCCCGGGCACGGTGAGGTACTCGTCGACCGCCAGCCGCCCCCGCACCGTCGGCAGGCCCAGGGCGTCGACCAGCGGGTCGGGGCGCACGCCCACGCACCAGATCAGCGAGCGGCTGGGGACGTACTCGCCGTCGGAGAGCAGCACCCCGTCGTCGGTCGCCTTCTCGATCGTCGTCCCGGTACGCAGCGCGACCCCGCGTCCGGCCAGCACCCGGGCCGCGGCCTCCGACAGCCGCGGCTCCAGCTCGGGCAGGATCCGGTCCGCCCGTTCGACCAGCAGCCA
>DATINN010000003.1:0-7561 GCA_035474175.1 Mycobacteriales bacterium
GCCGAATCACGGTTCGGGAGCTTCTCTTGCTAGCGTCGGCGCACGTGAGCACGCCCAGGAAGACCGCCGCCAAGCCGGGCGGGGCCACCGGGAAGCAGCCGGCGGCCCGCAAAGCCGCGCCGTCCCAGGGCGACGCCGCCCGGCCCGCCGGCGGAGCCGCCGGGAAGGGCGCCGCTGCGAAGGGTGCCGGGAAGGGGACGGCCCGGAAGGGCGCCCCGCTGCCGCCGGGACCGGAGCTGGTGGTCGGGACCGTGCCCCCGCTGGCCCGCGTCGGCGGCGGGGTGGCCGTGGTCGCGGCCGTGCTGCTGCTGATCGCGCCGGCGTTCCCGCTGGCCCGGCTCGGGGACACCGACCTCGGCGGGCCCGGCAACCTGTGGGCCTTCGTGCCGGCGCTGCCGCTGGTGGCGCTGGTCGCCGCGGCCGGCGCGCTGGCCGCCACCGGCCGGCTGCCCCGGCTCGGGCTGGCCGTGCTCTTCCCGGCCGGCACCCTCGCCGCCGGCCTGCTGCTGCAGACCGTCGCCCTGCTGCGCACCGGCAGCCACAGCACCCTGGACCTGCCGCTGGGCATCGGCACCAGCGCCCGCTACGAGGCCGGCCCGGGCCTGGTCGCGCACGCCGTCGGGTACGGGCTGCTGGTCCTCGCGGCCGTGCTGGCCGCCGCGGCCTGGCCCCGCACGATCATGGAGGACGGCGGCGACCTGGACCCGCGCCGGCCCCGGCTGGCGGCCTGGGGGCTGGCCATCGGCGTGCTGACCGCGCTGGTCCTGGGCATGGCGCCGTACTCGTCGCAGATCGCGCCGGGCGCGCCCACGCTGCCCGAGCGGCACGGGCTCGACCTGCTCGGCGGGCTCGTGCTCACCCTGGGCGCGGCGGCCTGGGCCGTCCTGGCCGCGACGCTGCGGCCCCGGCTCGCGGTCGTCGGCGGGTACGCCGGGCTGGCCGCGGCGCTGCTCACCCTCGGCCTGGCCAACGCCCTGCTGGTGGCCCGCTCGGACGCGCTCGGCGCCAGCGCCGGCGGGGTCGGCACGCTGCTGGCCGCGGTCGCGGTCGGCGCGCTGGCCCTGGTCTCCGCCCGGATCGGCCGCCTCGCGGCCGCCAAGACCTCCTAGGCCGCGGGTGCGTGGCCTCGCGGGGTGCGGTCGGCCTAGAGTGAGCCGGTGAGCGAGCGGATCCGGGTCGTCGTCGCCAAGCCCGGCCTGGACGGCCACGACCGCGGGGCCAAGGTCGTGGCCCGGGCGCTGCGCGACGCCGGCATGGAGGTCGTCTACACCGGCCTGCACCAGACCCCGGAGCAGATCGTGGAGACCACGATCCAGGAGGACGCCGACGCGGTCGGGCTGTCCGTGCTGTCCGGCGCGCACATGACGCTGTTCGCCCGCGTCGTCGGGCTGCTCAAGGAGCGCGGGGCCGAGGACGTGGTCGTCTTCGGCGGCGGGATCATCCCGGCCGACGACTTCGGCCCGCTGGCCGAGCTGGGCGTGGCCAAGGTGTTCACCCCGGGCGCGACGACGACGGAGATCGTCGACTGGGTCCGCGAGCACGTCGCGGTCGAGTCGGTCTAGTCGGCGTTCGCGCGCCAGAGCTCGATCTTCAGCCCGGTCAGCGCCCTCGGCACCGACAGCAGCAGCCGCTGATACTCGCTCGAATCCAGGTCCACCAGCTGACGCTGTGACTGCGTGGTCAGGCCGGGCAGCAGGTCGCCGGCGGTGCCCACCAGCACCGGCACCCCGCCCGCGGCCCTGACCCGGGCCGCGACATCGGTGACCTGGGCCCGGGTCGCGACGTCGTCGGTCCCGGTGCCCGGCACCGAGAACGCGGGCACGTCGCAGGCCTCCCGCAGCACCGCCGTCCACTCCTGCCGGGCCCGGGCGTCGACCATCAGCGCGACCTCGCCCGGCGCGAACGCCGCGCAGGCGGTGTCCACGGCGGCCGGTTCACCGGCCTCGGTCCGGGTCGGGGCCAGGTGCCGGGAGCCGAGCACCGGCGGCACCAGCAGCACGACCAGCCCGGCCGCGAGCGCCGCCCGTCCCCAGCGCCGGACCGCGACCGCGACCGCCCAGACCGCCAGCAGCGTGACCACCGGCAGGATCGTCGGCACCAGCCGCCGGTCGGCCCACGGGTGGTCGGGCGTGATGCCCGGGCTCATCAGCACCGACAGCGCCGACACCAGCGGCAGCCCCAGGCCCAGCACCCAGCGCGCCGCCGGCCGGCCGAGCAGGTCGCCGCGCCGCAGCACGGCCTGCCGGACCAGCAGCACGGCGCCGGCCCCGGCCAGCACCAGCGCCGGCCACCCGGCGTACCAGCTGACCCAGTGCACGGACTGCTCGCTGTAGTTGCGGGTGCCCTGCACGGGCAGGCCCTGGGCCTGCTGCAGGCCGGCGATGAAGACGTCGGTGCCCTTGCCGACGCCGACCCCGAGGTGCCACCACGGCCGCAGCGCGATCGCCACCAGCACGACCGCGACGACGGCCCCGGCGGCGGTCCCGGCCCAGGCCGGGACGCGCGGCGTCCAGCGGCGGCCGATCAGCACGCCGACGACGGCCAGCACGGCCAGCGCGATGCCGCCCTTGGTCGCGGTCCGGACCAGCGCGCCCAGGTCGGTCACGTACGCGTGGGCAGGCCCGCGGGCGTCCACCACGCCGTAGAGCGCGCCGGCCGCGGTGCCCAGCAGCAGCGGCCACCAGCAGGGGTTGCGCCGGTATGCCAGCCAGCCCACCACCGGGATCAGCAGCGCGATGTCCCGGACGGCGTCGATGCGGACCAGCAGGCCCAGCCCGACCAGCAGCCCGGCCATGGCGGCGACCCCGCGGTGCCGGCCGGCGACCGCGTCGAGGAGCAGGCACAGCGCGGTCAGCAGCAGCAGCTGGGCCAGCGGCTCGCTGTACGTGGTCCGGAAGGTGAGCAGCATCGGCAGCGTCAGCGCCAGCACCAGGGCGGCGGCCGGCGCCCACCGCGCCCCCAGCAGCCGGGCGGCCAGCCCGGCGAAGGCGAGCACCGCGCAGCCGCCGATCAGCGCCGGCACCAGCAGCAGCACGCCCCAGCCGGTGCCCCAGCCGAACGGCGCCAGGGTCAGCGCGGTGCCGGACATGAACTGGGTGGTGAGGTTGTCCCCGGCCGGATACAGCCCCTGCGCCGTGGCCGAGACGACCTTGTCGGAGCCGCCGCCGATGTACTGCAGCTGGGCCGGGATGACGAACCCGCCGGTGTCGGCGATCCACCGCGCGAACAGCGCGTACACGGCCGAGTCGCGGCGCAGCACCACGTGCCCGCCGGCGTGCGCGGCCGCGTAGGCGGTGAAGGCGGCGGCGATCGCCCCGGTCGAGAGCACCGGCCACCACGGGGTGTCCGGCAGCGCCGGCAGCCGGCGGACCGCCGCCAGCAGCGCGGCCACGGCGACGACCGCGAGCGGCACGGCGATCCAGGGGCGGGCGTGCCCGGCCAGCGCCAGCGGGTACGCGACCAGCAGCCAGCCGGCCGCGACCAGCGCCGGGACCACCGACGCGACGGCCAGCACCCGGCCCGGATCGACCCGCCGGGACACTCTGCCCTTTCGGGCAGTGGGGAGCGCAGCGACCGCAGTGATGTCGACGCCCACGCAGCGCACCCTAGAGCGTGCGCCCGTACGCCAGCCGCGGGACGGTGTGACGGACGCGACGCGCCTGCTCGGTACCGGTGTCGATACCCTCCCCGCGGGACCTGCTGGCGCCCCGAGGCGAGCGGTGCCCTCACCGTGGAGGGATGAATTCGTGGACCTGTACGAGTACCAGGCGAAGCAGCTCTTCGCCGCGCACGGCGTGCCGATCATGCGGGGCGAGGTGGCCGACACCCCCGAGGAGGCGAAGGCCATCGCCGCCCGGTTCGGCACCGCGGTCGTGGTGAAGGCGCAGGTGAAGACCGGTGGCCGGGGCAAGGCGGGCGGGGTGAAGTTCGCCACCGACCCCGACGCCGCGGCCGAGAAGGCCACCGCAATCCTCGGCCTGGACATCAAGGGCCACGTGGTCCACCGGGTGCTCGTCACCGAGGGCGCCGACATCGACAAGGAGTACTACGTCTCCTACCTGCTCGACCGGTCCAACCGGACCTACCTGGCGATGGCCTCGGTCGAGGGCGGCATGGAGATCGAGGAGCTCGCGGTCGAGCGGCCCGAGGCGCTGGCCCGGGTCCCGGTCGACCCGATCGACGGGGTCAACGCGGCCAAGGCGGCCGAGATCGCCGACGCGGCCGGCTTCCCGGCCGACGTGCGCGACGAGGTGATCGAGATCCTGATCAAGCTGTGGGACACGTTCACCGCCGAGGACGCCACCCTGGTCGAGGTCAACCCGCTGGTCCGCACGCCCGAGGGCCGCGTGGTGGCGCTGGACGGCAAGGTCACCCTGGACGACAACGCCGACTTCCGGCACGCCGAGAACGCGGCCGGCTTCGAGGACTCCGCGGCCACCGACCCGCTGGAGCAGAAGGCCAAGGAGAAGGACCTCAACTACGTCAAGCTCGACGGCGAGGTCGGGATCATCGGCAACGGCGCCGGCCTGGTCATGTCCACCCTGGACGTGGTGGCGTACGCGGGGGAGCGGCACGGCGGGGTCCGCCCGGCCAACTTCCTCGACATCGGCGGCGGCGCCTCGGCCGAGGTGATGGCCAACGGGCTGGAGATCATCCTCGGCGACCCGTCCGTCCGGTCGGTGTTCGTCAACGTCTTCGGCGGCATCACCGCGTGCGACGCGGTCGCCAACGGCATCGTGCAGGCCTTCGGGCTGCTGGAGTCGCGCGGCGAGGCCGTCCGGCTGCCGCTGGTCGTCCGGCTGGACGGCAACAACGCCGAGGAGGGCCGGCGCATCCTCACCGAGGCGTCGCTGCCGGGCCTGGAGCAGGTGGACACCATGGACGGCGCCGCCGAACGCGTGGCCGAGCTGGCGGGAGCACGCTGATGTCGATCTTCCTGGACGGCAACTCCAAGATCATCGTGCAGGGCATGACCGGTTCCGAGGGGCTCAAGCACACCCGCCGGATGGTCGCCTCGGGCACCAACGTGGTCGGCGGGGTCAACCCGCGCAAGGCCGGCGAGCAGGTCGACGGCATCCCGGTCTTCGGCACCGTCGCCGACGCGATGAAGGAGACCGGCGCCAACGTGTCGGTCGTCTTCGTGCCGCCGCGGTTCGCCCGCGACGCGGCCGAGGAGGCGATCGACGCCGAGATGCCGCTGCTGGTCGTCATCACCGAGGGCATCCCGGTGCACGACACGGCCGCGTTCTTCACCAAGGCCCAGCGCAGCGGCACCACCCGGCTGATCGGGCCCAACTGCCCCGGGCTCATCTCCCCCGGGAAGTCCAACGCGGGGATCATCCCGGCCGACATCGCCTCGGCCGGCCGGATCGGGCTGGTCTCGAAGTCGGGCACGCTGACGTACCAGATGATGTACGAGCTGCGCGACCTCGGCTTCTCCACCGCGGTCGGGATCGGCGGCGACCCGGTCATCGGGACCACCCACATCGACTGCCTGGCCGCGTTCCAGGACGACCCCGACACGGACGTCATCGTCATGATCGGGGAGATCGGCGGCGACGCCGAGGAGCGGGCCGCCGACTTCATCAAGGCCAGCGTGACCAAGCCCGTCGTCGGCTACGTGGCCGGCTTCACCGCGCCCGAGGGCAAGACGATGGGCCACGCCGGCGCGATCGTCTCCGGCTCGGCCGGGACGGCCGCGGCCAAGCAGGCCGCGCTGGAGGCGGTCGGGGTGCGGGTCGGCAAGACGCCGTCGGAGACGGCCCGGCTGGCGCGGTCGGTCGTCACGGGATGATTGGGCGATGACCCGGCGCGGGTAGGGTGTCGCCCGGTTCACGACGTCTGGTGAGAGGAAGTCCATGAGCGGGTACGGGATGCCCCAGGGTTCGGGGCCGGCGTCGCCGCGTTCCGGCCGGTCCGGGCCGGCGCTGCCGGTCCTCGAGCTGGTGGGTGTCGGGCTGGCCGTCCTGGCCTTCATCATCGCCTTCCTGGCCTGGGCCAAGCAGGACGTGCCGGACGGCGTGAGCGTCGACGGCATCTCCTTCTCCGGCTGGGACCTGCCGCTGCCGACGGCCGGGGTGACGCTGCTGCTGGTGGCGGCGCTGCTGACCGCCGCGCCGCTGTTCACCGGCAGGGCGACGACGTCCGACACGGTCTCGCCGGTGCCGGCGATGCTGGCCGTGCTCGGCGCGGTGCTGCTGATCATCTTCGCGATCGTCGGTTACGCCGACGGGTTCGAGCGCGGGATCGGCGCCTGGCTCGGGCTGGTGCTCGGGATCGGCACGGCGGCGGTGCTGGAGCTGTCCTGGATGCAGCGCACCGGGCGGGTCAAGAAGCCGGCTCCGGCCGCGGGCCCGTCCAACTGGAACCAGGGCCAGCCGGGTCAGGGCCAGCCGGGCCAGGGCTGGGGTCAGCCCGGGGCCGGTCAGCCGGGGGGCTACCCCGGCCAGCAGCCGTACGGGGCGCAGCCCGGTGCCGCGCAGCCCGGTGCCGGCCAGCCCGGTGCCGGCCAGCCCGGTGCCCAGCCGCCGTCGTACGGGCAGCAGCCCGGCTACGGCGGCCAGGGCGGTTACCCCGGCCCGTCGACCGGCGGGCAGCCGGCCCAGCAGCCGGCGCCGTACGGGCAGGAGCAGTACCCGCCGCAGAGCGGCGGCTACCCGGCCCAGCCCGGCGGTCAGTACCCGCAGGGTTAGGCCGGAGCGGCACGAGCGCCCGTCGGGGACCCCCGGCGGGCGTTCTGCTGTTCGGCGCGCCTGAGGCGGTCGGGGGCGGGGCGCTGCCAGAGTGGGTCGTCGTGACGGACGTGCGGCAGCGGGTGCGACCGGCGGCGCCCGAGGTGCGGCCATCCGTGGTGCTGCACGGCACATTGACCGCGGTCGCGGCGGCCCTGTCCGGGTTGGCCGTGCTGGCCGCGATCGTGCTGGTGGCCTGGGTGGCGGACGCCGGCCCGGGCTCCGGCGGCGGGGACGCCGTCCGGGCCGCGGCCGACGCGTGGCTGCTCGCCCACGGCGGCGGGCTGTCGATCCCGGCCGGGCACGTCCGCGGCATCCCGCTCGGGCTGACCCTGCTGGCCGCCGTCGTCCTGCACCGGGCCGGCGCCTCCCTGGCCCGCGCGGTCGGCGTGACCGACCTGCGCGCGGCCGGCCGGGCCACCGCCGCGCTGGCCGTCCCGTACGCGCTGCTGGCCGCGGCGATCGCCCGGCTGGCCGCGACCGGGACCGCGGCCGCCTCCGCGCTCGCGGCCGGGACCGGCGCGCTCCTGCTGGCCGGGCTGGCCGGCGGGCGCGGCATCGTGTGCGCCGCCGACCTGGCCCCGGCCGTCCGCCGCCGGGTCCCGGGCTGGCTGCCCGCGGTCACCCGGGCCGCGCTGGCCGGGATGGCGGGGCTGCTCGCGGCCGGGCTGGCCGTGCTGCTGGTCGCGCTGGTCTGGCACGGCGGCCGGTTCGCCGACCTCTTCGGCTCGCTGCGGCCGGGGCTGGTCGGCGGGGTCGTGCTCGTGCTCGGCTGCCTGCTGCTGGTGCCGAACGGCGCGCTCTGGACGGTGGCGTACGCGGCCGGGCCC
>DATINN010000004.1:0-5279 GCA_035474175.1 Mycobacteriales bacterium
TGCAGCGCGTAGCCGAGGATCGAGATGAGCAGCAGCAGCAGCGGGAACACCGACAGGAACGCGTAGTACGTGATCATCGCGGTCAGGAAGTTGCCCTGGTCGTCGAAGAACTTGTACGCCACGGCCAGCGGGTAGCCGGCCGCCGGGTGGCGGCGCTGGAAGCGGTCCACCCGCGCCGTGATCGCCACCGGGGGCGCTGCTACTGCTGGTCGGGCCGGTCGGTCTGCTCGGCCAGGAACCGCTCCAGCTCCGCCCCGAGCTCGTCCGCGGTCGGCAGCGGACCGGCGTCACCGGCCAGCAGGTTGTCCCCGCGGCCGGCCACGTACGCGTCGTACTGCTCCTCCAGCGCCCGGACCACGCTGGCGACCTCCTCCGACCGCTCGACCTGCCCGTCGACGTCGGCGCGGACGGCGTCGGCGGCGGCCTTGAGCGAGTCGGGGACCAGCGCCAGCCCGGTCGCCTTGGACACCGCCTCCAGCATCGTCTGGGCCGCGGCCGGGTAGTCGGTCTGGGCCAGGTAGTGCGGGACGTGCACGGAGAAGCCCATGGAGTCGCGGCCGGCCTCGCCCAGCCGGTATTCCAGCAGGTGCACGGCGCTGCCCGGCACCTGCACGCGCTGCAGCCAGGGCTGGTAGTCGTCGATGAGCTCGCGCCGGCTGGCGTGCGCGGTCACCCCCGAGCGGGCGGGTGTGCGGCACCGCCATCGGGATCGAGTTGAACCCGACGCTCGCGCGGACGTCGAGGCGCTGGCACAGCGCCAGGACCGCGGCCACGAACCGCTCCCACTGCACGTCCGGCTCCGGGCCGTCGAGCATGAGGAACCGGTTGCCGGCCGTGTCGGTGAGCGCGTCGACCCGGATCTCGGGGGTCTCGTAGCCCTCCCAGTGGTCCTCGACGAACAGCATCGCCGGGCGCCGGGCGCGGTAGTCGTAGAGCTGGTCGACGTCGAAGGTCGCCACCGGGACCGGGTCGCCGGTGTCCCGCAGGTGCTCGGCGGCGATCTTGGTCGCGCCGGCCGCGTCGACGAAGCCGGTCATCGCGACGACCAGGACCGGCCGGTCCAGCTCGGGCAGCTCGGCCGCCAGCTCGTAGAGCCCGTCGGGGTCAAGCACCGAGGCTGCTTTCTTCCATAGCTCCTAGGGTACTTGTGTGCGGGCGGATGACGGGCGGGAGCTGTGGACCGAGGTCTCGGGGACCGGTCCGGCCGTGGTCCTGGTGCACGGCGGGCCCGGGCTCTGGGACATGTTCGGCGCGCTGGCCGCCGACCTGGCCGATCGCTTCACGGTGTGGCGCTGGGACCAGCGCGGCTGCGGGCGGTCGGCGCCGGGCGGGCCGTACACGGTGGAGCGGTTCGTGGCCGACCTCGACGCGGTGGTGACCGCGGCGGGCGCGCCGGTCGCGGTGCTGGGTCACTCCTGGGGTGCCCAGCTCGCCCTCCGGTACGCGCTGGCCCACCCGGACCGGGTGACCCGGCTGGTCTACCTGGCCGGCACCGGGCTGTCCCCCACGGCCTGGAAGCCGGCCTTCCACGCCGCCTTCGTGCGCCGGATCGGCCCGGACGCGGCCCGGCTGCTGGCGCTGCGGGAGCGGTACGACCGGGCGGCGGCGGTGCTGCAGTGGACGGCGGACGTGGCCGACCCCGCCCGGGCGGAGGAGATCGCCGAGGCGATGGCGACGCCGTGGTTCGCGGTGAACATGGACGTCAACGCCGGCATCGCGGCGGACGTCGCCGCGCACTGGGACGAGGCCGCGCTGGAGGAAGCCTGCCGGCAGCTGACCGTGCCGACGCTGATCCTGGACGGCGCCGCGGACATCCGCCCGCGCTGGGCCCTGGACACCCTCGCCGCGGCCCTGCCCGGCGTCACCCGGGTGACCCTGCCCGGCGTCGGCCACGTCCCCTGGCTGGAGGCGCCGGACGCGGCGCTGCCGCCGCTACGAGCCTTTCTCGAAGCCGGCCGGGAGCGGCTGGGCGTGCAGGACGTGCAGGCGCTGGGTCGGGCGGGTGATCGCGACGTAGAGGTCGTTGATCCCGCGGGGTGACTCGGCCAGGATCGCGGCCGGCTCGACCAGCACGACCCCGTCGAACTCCAGCCCCTTGGCCTGCTCCACGGTCAGCACCGAGACCCGGTCGGTGTCCGGGACGGCCGCGGCGACCGCGGGCAGCGCGGCCCGGGCGCACAGCACGCCGAGCGTCCCCTCGCCGATCAGGTCCAGCTCGTCCGCGATCGCGGCGGCCGCGGCCGGGACCACGTCCGGCACCGCGGTCAGCACCGGCTCCCACGGCGTCGAGCGGGCCGAGGTCGGCTCGATCACCGAGACCCCGTTGGCCCGCAGCACCGAGACGGCCAGCGCCATCAGCTGCGCCGGCGTCCGGTAGTTCACGGTCAGCGTCTCGATCGTGGCCCGCTCGGCCACGTACGGACGCAGCGTCGTGGCCCAGGACCGCACCCCGCCGAGCGCGCCGGTCTGGGCCAGGTCGCCGACGATCGTCATCGACCGGGTCGGGCAGCGCCGCATCAGCAGCCGCCAGGCCATCGGCGCCAGCTCCTGGGCCTCGTCCACGACCACGTGCCCGAACGTCCACTCCCGGTCGGTGGCGGCGTGCTCGGCCACGCTGCGCCGGGTCGCCTCGCCGGACCAGCGCGCGGCCAGCTGCTCGGCGCTGATCATCCCGGCCGCGGCGGAGTCCTCCAGGGCGCGCCGGGCCAGCTCCAGCTCGGTGTTCTCGCCGCCGGGGGCGACGCCGATGTCGACGGTGCCGAGCAGCTCGGCCGCCTCGTCCAGCAGCGGCACGTCGGCCGCGGTCCACGGCGCCGACCGGTCCCGGGCCAGCAGCGCCCGCTCGTCCGGGCCGAGCCCGCGCCCGGCCGACTCCAGCCGCCAGGGCTGGGCGTAGAGGTCGCGCAGCAGCCGCTCCGGGCTCAGCGGCGGCCACAGGGTGTTGAGCTCCCGCCGGACGTCCTTGGACTCGCGCAGCTCCGCGATCCGGCTGGAGCGGTCCTCGGCGTCCATGTCCCGGCTGCCGGCCAGCTGGTTGGCGAGCTGGTTGAGCAGGTGCTTGACGAAGGTGACCCGGGCCTCGTTGTGCGGCTTGCCCGAGCGCCGGGCCCGCTCCAGCCCGACCCGTACGTCGCCGGGCCGCAGCACGATCCGGATCCCGCCGACGGTCAGCGGCACCGGCGCCTCCAGCGGCCGCTGCCGGTCCCGTACGGCCCGGGTCAGCACGGTCGCCATCCGCAGGTCGCCCTTGACCGCGGCCGCGGCCGGCTCCTCCGACCCGGTCGCGTCGACGCCCGGGTAGAGCCGGCCCGGGGTGGCCAGCACGGTCGCGTCGGCCTCGCCCAGCGCGGGCAGCACGGCGTCGATGTAGCGCAGGAAGCGCTCGTTGGGCCCGACCACCAGCACGCCCGCGGTCGCGATCCGGTCCCGGTACGAGTAGAGCAGGTAGGCCGTGCGGTGCAGCGCGACCGCGGTCTTGCCGGTGCCGGGCGCGCCCTGCACCACCAGCACGCCGTTGAGCGGGGCCCGGATGACCCGGTCCTGCTCGGCCTGGATGGTGCCGACGATGTCGCGCATCTTGCCGGTGCGGGCCGCGTCCAGCGCGACCATGAGCGCGCCCTCGCCGGCCAGCGCCGGCCCGTCCCGCTCGGGGTCGAACGCGTCGAGGTCGAGCACCTCGTCCTCGATGGTGGTCACCTGCCGGTCCTTGGTGCCCAGCTGCCGGCGCCGGACCACGCCGGCCGGCGAGACCGCGGTGGCCCGGTAGAACGGCTCGGCCGCCGGCGCCCGCCAGTCCAGCAGCAGCTGGTGGTGTTCCTCGTCGGACAGGCCGATGCGGCCGACGTACCGGCGCTCGCCGCCGCGCAGGTCGAGCCGCCCGAAGCAGAGCCGCTCCTCGACGGCGCGCAGCTGGGACAGCCGGCTCGCGTGCAGCGCGATGAACGCGTCCCGCTCGCCCCGGGCCCCCGGGGTGCCGGCCGTCGGCGCCCGGCGGATGGCCGCCAGGGCCCGCTCGCTGCGCTCGCGCAGCTCGTCCAGCCGCGAGTAGAGCAGGTCGAGGTGCTGTTGTTCGGACTTGCGCTCGGTGTCGACCACCGCACCTCCCAGAAGCGACCATCCACTTTGCCAGACCCGCTTCCGACCTGCGGGCGTACCCCCATCAGGCCCTACGAGTCGGACATTGCGGCTAGCCGCAATGGGTCACCCGAGGCGGGTGCAGGTATTGACGCTGGCCGCTCCGCCTGCGTTCAATCGAGCCTTGAAATAAGCACTGAGATTGCAGTCGGCGGCGGCGGCGGCAGACCCGGCAGGAGCGCCATGATCCCCATTCGCAGAAGGGCCCGCGGGCGGACACTGCTCGCCGCGGCCGTGGCCGCGGTGACGACGGCGGCCGCGTTCGCGGTCGTCGCCCTGCCCGGCACGGCCGCCGCGGCCGATCCGCTGATCTCGCAGGGCAAACCGGCCACCGCGTCCAGCACCGAGAACGCCACCGCCAACCCGGCCGGCGCCGCGGTCGACGGCAACACCGGCACCCGCTGGTCCTCCGCGTTCAGCGATCCACAGTGGATCCAGGTCGACCTGGGCGCGACCGCGACCGTCACCCAGGTCGTCCTCAACTGGGAGGCCGCGTACGGCCGGTCGTTCCAGATCCAGACCGCGGCCTCGGCCACCGGCCCGTTCACCACGATCTTCTCGACCACGACCGGCACCGGCGGGATCCAGACCCTCCCGGTGACCGGCAGCGGCCGGTTCGTGCGGATGAACGGCACCGTCCGGGCCACCACCTTCGGCTACTCGCTGTGGGAGTTCCAGGTCTTCGGCACGTTCGGCGGCACGACGCCGCCGGCCGGCTGCGGGACGACCAACGCGGCCCTCAACCACGCGGCCACGGCGTCGAGCACCGAGAACGCCGGCACCCCGGCGAGCGCGGCCTTCGACGGCAACGCCGGCACCCGCTGGTCGTCCGCCTTCGCCGACCCGCAGTGGGTGCAGGTCGACCTGGGCGCGACCGCGACCGTCTGCCAGGTCGTGCTGACCTGGGAGGCCGCGTTCGCGCGGTCGTTCCAGATCCAGGTCGCCCCGGCCGCGACCGGTCCGTTCACGACGATCTTCTCCACCACCACCGGCACCGGCGGGACGCAGACGCTGACCGTGAACGGCTCCGGCCGGTTCGTCCGGATGAATGGCACCGCGCGGGCCACCACGTTCGGCTACTCGCTGTGGGAGTTCCAGGTCTACGGCACCGGCGGCAGCCCGGTCGCCCCGCCGGCCGCGCCGCC
>DATINN010000005.1:0-3189 GCA_035474175.1 Mycobacteriales bacterium
ACCGCCGGCGAGGGCGGCCGCGGCGACCGCGCCGAGGTCGCCGCGCAGCATCAGCGCCCGGCGGACGTCCTTCAGCGGCACGCCGGCGGCCCGGGCCACGGCGTCGACCATGACGCCCTCCAGCGCGCCCTGGCGCAGCTCACCGACCAGCAGCTGGCGCAGGAACGCCTGCTCCGGCGCGGTGGCGCGGGCGAACAGGGCCGCCAGCAGGTCGCGCCGGGCCGCCTGCGAGCCGGGCCCGGCCTGCCGGCCGACCTGCTCGAACGTCGCGTCGACCTCGCCCACCCGCAGCGTCGGCTCGGCGGCCGGCTGCGGGACCTCCCGCAGGGTGGCCCAGCCGACCCCGATCTGCCGCTGCCGCAGCTCCCCGGACAGGAACGCCACCGCCGCGGCCGCCTCCGCCGCCGGCACCCGCCCGAGCACGTCGGCCAGCAGCGCGACCTTCCCCAGCCGCGCCGCCGTGCCGGCCACCGCCGCGGACGCGTCCGCCAGGTCCCGCAACACCACGCTCACGCCGGCACGCTATCCACCAGGTACGACACTCCGGCTACCTCCCGGCCTCCGGCCGGGACTCACCGCATCGCGACTTCCCGGCCCGGGACTTCCGGCCGAGGGCTTCCCGACCGGGGCAGTGCTCAGGGGTCGGGGAGGGTGAACCAGGCCACCGTGCCGCCACCGGCCGCGGGCGCCAGGCCGATCTCCCCGCCGTGACCCTCGACGATGCGGCGGCACGTCGCCAGCCCGAGCCCGCTCCCGTCGACCGCGTCCGGCGCCTCGGCCTCGGCGTGCAACCGGACCAGCGGCGCGAACGGGTCGCCCCGCCCGACCGGCACCCCGATCCCGTCGTCGGTCACCTCGACCCGCCACCGCCCCGGCTCCCGCACGGCCCGGACGAGGACGGTGGGCGCCGACCCCGGCCGCCGGTACCGCACCGCGTTGGAGAGCAGGTTCTGCAGGACCGCCCGCAGCTGGCTGCGGTCGGCCGTGACCAGCGGCAGCGGCTCGATCCGCAGCGTCGCCCCCGACTCGGTGACGTCCTGCACCAGGTCGTCGGCCGCCTCCCGGACCAGGTCGCCGAGCTCCAGCGGCACCGGCCGCAGCGCCCCGCCGACCCGGGCGTGCGCGAGCAGGTCCTCCAGCAGCGTGGCCATCCGCCGCCCGGACGCCGCGGCCAGCTCGACGAACTGCAGCGCCTTCTCGTCCGCCGCGACCGCGGGCAGCTTGGTCAGCACCTCGACGAAGCCGATCATCCCGGTCAGCGGCCCGCGCAGGTCGTGGCTGACCTGCCCGGCGAACGCGGCCAGCTGCTCGTTGGAGCGGGCCAGCTCGGTCCGGGTGTCGTCCAGCTCGGCGACCGCCCGGCGCAGCCGCCGCTCGGCCCGGCGCAGGTCGAGCACCTCGACGACCTGGTGGGCCAGCATGTCGAGCCAGCGGGCGGACTCGGCCGGGAACGGCCGCGGCTTGTCGTCGAGGACGCACAGCGTCCCGAACGGCACCCGGTCCGGCCCCACCAGCGGGCTGGCGGCGTAGAACCGCACCGACCCCAGCCGGCCGGTGACGAACGGGTTCCGCACGAACCGCAGGTCCTGCCGGGTGTCCGGGACGACGACCTGCTCCTGCTCGGCCAGCACGACCGCGCACATCGAGTCGGACCGGGCACACACGGACGGTGACAGCCCGTACGCCGCGATCGTGTGCTGATGGTGCCGGTCGAGCAGGTTCACCACCGCCATCGGCACGTCGCAGACCCGGGCCGCGAGCTGGGCCAGCTCCTGCAGGCGCTGGTCGGCCGGCTGCTCGTGCAGCGCGTACTCGGCGATCGGGTCGGGCAGTGCCATGGCCGGATTCTAGTGACTCTGAGTAACAATCGATAGGCCGAGATGCGCGGCCGGGCCCTGTCACCGTTCGTGGCGACCGCGCGCTGGTCGTGACCGGTCCGGCCCCACCGGAAATCCGCCGCCGTTTCGGGATAGCTCCGCGCGCCCAGGGGGCACACAGACAACGTGGATGCAGCGCAGAGCGGGGAATCGACGGACCTGACACGCGTGATCCAGCTCGACGGCGACCCCGATGCACCCCAGCGGGGACGACACGCGGTGACCGAGGTGCTGGACGGGTGGGGCTGCGAGTCCGGCATCCGGGAGGACCTGCTGCTCGTGGTGAGCGAGCTGGTCACCAACGCGGTCGTGCACGGGGCCGAGCCGATCGTGGTCACCATGGTCCGGGCGCCGGAGCGGGTCCGGGTCGAGGTCACCGACGGCGCCGACGCCTCCTCCCCGCACGGCAACCCGCGGCCGCCGGCCGACGCGGAAAACGGGCGCGGCCTGGCCGTGGTCACCCGCCTCGCGGTCGCCTGGGGCTGGCGGGCCACCCCCGGCAGCGGCAAGACCGTCTGGGCCGAGCTCCCGCTCAAGCTCGCGGGTTAGTCGGTCGTCTCGCCGGGTTGCCAAGCACAGCCGGCCGGCTAGGCCAGCTGGTCCATCGCCCGGTAGATCCGCTGCTCCGAGATCGCGTACGGGGTGCCGAGCGTCTGCGCGAACAGGCTCACCCGCAGCTCCTCCACCATCCAGCGCAGCTGCCGCACCTCGTCGGCCTCCCGGCGCCCCGGCGCCAGCCCGGCCAGGAACGTGTCCAGCTCGGCCTGGACCGTGTGCACCCGGCCCATCCGGATCGCGTCCCGGGCGGTGTCGCCCGGAAGCCGGTCCAGCCGGTATGCCGCGGCGGCCAGGTAGCGGCGCAGGTCGGGCAGCCGCCGGCGCCCGGTCGCGGCCACGAACCCCGGCCCGACCAGCGCCCTGACCTGCACCTTGAGGTCGTTCAGGGCCGGCTGCAGGGGCGGCGCGACCGGCGCGCCCAGCCGCGACACCAGCGGCCCCCACTCGGCCAGCACCAGCTGTGCCGCCCGCAGCAGCTCCAGCACCCGCTCGTTGAGCTCGGCCCGGACCCGGTCGGCCAGCTTGGCGAAGCCCTCGGCGTCCCAGGGCGGGCCGCCGGCCTCGGCGATGATCTCGTCCGCGGCCGCGGCCGAGCAGTCGGCCAGCAGCGCGGCCAGGCTGCCGTGCGGGTTCTGGGTCAGCGCCAGCTTGGCCCGGTTGTCCAGCCGCGCCGACACCCACTTCAGCGGGGACGGCACGCCGAGCAGCAGCAGCCGCCGGACGCCGGCGTGGTGCGCGGCCCGCTGCTCCGGTT
>DATINN010000006.1:0-5132 GCA_035474175.1 Mycobacteriales bacterium
TCCGTGGTCCGGCACACCTCGGACCGGGTCGCGGTGATGTACCTGGGCAAGATCGTCGAGCTGGCCGACACCGAGGACCTCTTCGACCGGCCGGCCCACCCGTACACGCAGGCGCTGCTGTCGGCCATCCCGATCCCGGACCCGCAGCGGGAGCGGGCCCGGCAGCGGATCCTGCTCACCGGTGACGTGCCGTCCCCGGCCAACCCGCCGAGCGGCTGCCGGTTCCGGACCCGGTGCCCGAAGTTCGCCAACGAGCTCACCGACGACCAGCGCGAGAAGTGCGTGAACGAGGACCCGCCGCTGATGGACCGGGGCAACGGGCACGACACCGCCTGCCACTACGCCGAGGCGCTGAGCCTGCTCTGACCTCCTGCCTCTAACCTCGACGCCATGTCTGCTGACCGCCGGATGCTGCTCGTGCACGCCCACCCGGACGACGAGACCACCGGCACCGGCGCGGCGATGGCGCGCTACGCCTCCGAGGGCGTGCAGGTCACGCTGGTGACCTGCACGCTGGGCGAGGAGGGCGAGGTCCTGGTGCCGGAGCTGGCCCACCTGGCCGCGGCCGAGGGCGACCAGCTCGGCGGCTACCGCTACCACGAGCTGTCGCTGGCGATGCGGGAGCTGGGCGTCACCGACTACCGGCTGCTCGGCGGGCCCGGCCGGTGGCGGGACAGCGGGATGATGGGGCTGCCGGAGAACGACCGGCCGCGCGCGTTCTGGCAGGCCGACCTGGCCGAGGCGACCCGCGCCCTGGTCGCGGTCGTGCGCGAGGTCCGCCCGCAGGTGCTGGTCACCTACGACGACAACGGCGGCTACGGGCACCCGGACCACATCCAGGCCCACCGGGTGGCGATGGCGGCGCTGGACCCCGCGGCCGACCCGGCGTACGAGCCGTCGCTGGGGCCGGCCTGGACGGTGCCGAAGGTCTACTGGACGGCGCTGCCGCGCTCGGCCATCCAGCGCGGGATCGACATGATGATCGAGGCCGGGCAGTCCGGGCTGTTCGGGGCGAGCTCGGTCGACGAGCTGGAGTTCGTGGTCGACGACGCGCTGGTCACCGCGACGCTGGACGCGCGCAAGTTCCTGCCGGCCAAGGTCGCGGCGATGCGGGCGCACGCCAGCCAGATCGCGCCCGACGGGCCGTTCTTCGCGATGATGGAGACGCTCGGCGACGAGGCCTTCGGGCTGGAGTACTACCGCCTGGTCCGGGGCGAGCCCGGGCCGCAGGACGGTCCCGACGGGCGGGAGACCGACCTCTTCGCCGGTCTGGACTGAGCGGTGCCGGTCCCGTCCGCGCGCGCCGAGGTCTCGCTCCCGGACCCGGCGCCCGGGCGCGAGCCGGTGGCGCTGCGGGTGGCGGGCGGCGTGCTGGTCGCGGTGGCGGCGCTGGCGCTGGCCGTGGTCGAGTGCTTCCTGGTGCCGCTGCGGATCGGCTCGGTGCCGCTGCCGGTCGTGGTGCCGCTGGCGATGGCGGGCAACATCCTGCTGGCCCGGCTCGCCGGCCGGTGGACCGGCAGCGTGGTCGGGGCGGCGGCGCCGCCGGTGCTGTGGCTGCTGGTCGTGATCGTGCTGGCGCTGCCGCGGGCCGAGGGCGATCTGATCGTGCCGGGCAGCCTGACCGGCCTGGTCTTCCTGTTCGCCGGAGCGGTCGCCGGCGCGTACGGGGTGGCGTCGGAGATCACCCGGCGGGTGAAGCCTGCCCCTGCCCGTCGCGGGTAGCGTTGGTCGCGATGGAGAACTCTGTCCGGCTCTTCCGCGACGCGATGGGAACGTTCCCCACCGGCGTCACGGTGGTGACGACGCGGGCCGCGGACGGGGGCGACCACGCGATCACGGCCAACAGCGTCACCTCGGTGTCGCTGCACCCGTTGCTGCTGCTGGTGTGCGTCGAGCACGCGTCCCGGCTGCACGACGCGGTGCTGGCCTCGGGCCTGTGGGCGGTGTCGGTGCTGGGGCTGGACGGCGAGCCGGTGTCCCGGCGGCTGGCCCGCCGCGGCCACGACACCGACGGCGCGCTGGCCGGCGTGCCGCACTCGCGCGGCCGCCACACCGGCGCGCTGCTGCTGGACACGGCCCTGGCCACGGTCGAGTGCCGGACCGTGGCCGCGCACCCCGGCGGCGACCACACCGTGCTCATCGGCGAGGTGCTGGCGGTGGCGACCCCGGGGCCGGACGCCCCGCCGCTGGTCTGGCACCGCGGCCGCTACACCGCGCTGGCCGAGCCGGTCGCCCTGCCCACTGACCTGACCGGGTGACGGTCGGCGCGCCCGTCGTCGCGCTCCCGCCCGCACCGGCCAGGATGGGGCGCCATGCGTTTCGTCGCTGACCTGCACGTCCACTCGCGCTACTCGCGTGCGTGCAGCCGCGACTGCGACCTGGAGCACCTGGCCTGGTGGGCCGCCCGCAAGGGCATCGGCCTGGTCGGCACCGGCGACCTGTGCCACCCGGCCTGGGGCGCGGAGATCCGGGAGAAGCTGGTCCCGGCCGAGCCCGGGCTGTTCCGGCTGCGGCCGGACCTGGAGCGGGACGTGCTGGCCTCGCTGCCCGCCTCCGTGCGCACCCCGGTGCGGTTCCAGCTGTCGGTCGAGATCTCCACCATCTACAAGCGCGGCGAGAAGACCCGCAAGGTCCACCACCTGCTCTACGCGCCCGACCTCGGGGTCGCCGACGAGCTGACCCGGCGGCTGGGCCGGATCGGCAACCTGGCCTCCGACGGCCGCCCGATCCTGGGCCTGGACTCCCGTGACCTGCTGGAGACGCTGCTCGACTCGGGCGAGGGCGGCTACCTGGTCCCGGCGCACGTGTGGACGCCCTGGTTCGCCGCGCTGGGCTCCAAGTCCGGCTTCGACTCGGTGGCCGACTGCTACGCCGACCTGGCCGAGCACATCTTCGCGATCGAGACCGGGCTGTCCTCCGACCCGGCCATGAACCACCGGGTGTCCTCGCTCGACCGCTACCGGCTGGTGTCCAACTCCGACGCGCACTCCCCGCCGGCCCTCGGCCGGGAGGCGACCGTGCTGTCCTGCGACCTCTCGTACGAGGGGGTCCGGTCGGCGCTGGCGACCGGGGCCGGCCTGGACGGGACGATCGAGTTCTTCCCGGAGGAGGGCAAGTATCACCTCGACGGGCACCGGACCTGCGACGTCCGGCTGGAGCCGGCGGAGACCCGGGCCCTGTCCGGGCGCTGCCCCGCCTGCGGGAAGCCGGTCACGGTCGGGGTGCTGCACCGGGTGGCGGCGCTGGCCGACCGGCCCGTCGGGTATGCGCCCGCGGGGGCGCCGGGCTGGCGCTGCCTGGTGCAGCTGCCGCAGGTGGTCGGCGAGCTGATCGGGGTCGGGCCGAAGTCGAAGGCGGTCGAGGCGGCGGTGTCCCGGCTGGTGCACCGGCTCGGCCCGGAGCTGTCGATCCTGCAGGACGTGCCGCTGGACGCGGTCGCCGCGGTCGGGCCGCCGGGCCTGGACGAGGCGCTGCGGCGGCTGCGGGCGGGCGAGGTCGTGCTGGCCGGAGGGTACGACGGCGAGTACGGGGTGGTGCGGCTGTTCGAGCCGAAGGAGATCGCCGACCTGCGGCCGGGGACGTCGGAGGCGCTCTTCGACCTGCCGGAGCCGGTCCCGGCGGCGGTGGCGCCCGCGCCGGTCCCGGCCGGGCCGGACGGGTTGTTCGCGGCGCCGGCCGCGGTCATGGACCTGGCCCGGCCGGCCCCGGTGACCAGCGCGCCGCCGGCGTCCCGGTCGGCGCCGCTGTCGGTGCTGGACGGGCTGGACGACGAGCAGCGGGTCGCGGCCGAGGCGGCCGGGCCGGTGCTGGTCGTGGCCGGCCCCGGGACGGGCAAGACCCGGACGCTGACCACGCGCATCGCCCACCTGGTGGGGGAGCGGGGCGTCCCGGCCGAGGAGGTCCTGGCCCTGACGTTCACCCGGCGGGCGGCCGGCGAGCTGTCCGAGCGGCTGGCCGCGCTGCTGCCCCGGATGCCGCTGGTGACCACGTTCCACGGGCTGGGGCTGCGGATCGTGCGCGAGCAGGCGGCCCGGCTGGGCCTGCCCGACGACGTCCGGGTGGTGGACGAGGCCGAGCGGCTGGCGCTGGCCCGGGAGGCGATGGGCGACGGCGCGCCGGCCCGCGACGTGCGGCGGCTGCTCGACCACGTCTCCGCGCTGGCCCGCGACCCCGCGGCGCACGACCCGGAGCTGGCCGGGCCGCTGGCCCGCTACCGGGCCGGCAAGCGCGCCCGCGGCCTGGTCGACCTGGACGACCTGCTGGCCCGGCCGGTCGCGCTGCTGGGCGCCGAGCCGGAGCTGGCGGAGGCGTACCGGCGGCGCTGGCCGCACGTGAGCGTGGACGAGTACCAGGACGTGGACCCGGCGCAGTATGCGCTGCTGCGGCTGCTGGTGCCGCCGGACGGCGACCTGTGCGTGATCGGCGACCCGGACCAGGCCATCTACTCCTTCCGCGGCGCCGACGTCGGCTTCTTCCTGCGCTTCGCGGCCGACTTCCCGGGCGCCCGCGAGGTCCGGCTGACCCGCAACTACCGCAGCACCGCGACCGTGGTCGACGCGGCGCTGGCCGTGGTCGCCCCGGCCACGCTGGTGCCGGGGCGGACGCTGACCGCGGTCGCGCCCGGCGCCGGGCCTTCCCACGTCACCGTGCACACCGCCGCGGACGAGGCGGCGGAGGCGGCGTTCGTGGTCGGCACGATCGAGCGGGTGCTCGGCGGGTCGGACCTGACCGCGCTGCTGCGCGGCGCGGCCGACCCCTGGCACGACGCCGTGCACTCCTACGCCGACTTCGCCGTGCTCTACCGCACCGACGCGCAGTCGGCCGCGCTGGTGGACGCGCTGGAGGCGGCCGGGGTGCCGTACCAGAAGCGGTCGCACCACCGGCTCGGCGACCAGCCCGGCGTCCGGGACCTGCTCGGCGTGCTGCGGGAGGACCTGGTCCGGGCCGCCGGTGACCCCCGGCCGGTGCTGGCCCGGGTCCGGGCCGCGGCCCAGGTCGCGATCGACCGCGCCGGCGGTCTCACCCTCCTTCCCCCACCCGCCCACCCGCCCGAGCCGGCCGCCGCCGGGCCGTGGCCGGCTGCCGCGGCCGGCGAGATCGGGGGCGCCCATCCGCTTGGGCCGGCCGTCGCC
>DATINN010000007.1:0-9018 GCA_035474175.1 Mycobacteriales bacterium
CACCGACTTGTCCAGGCCGAGCTCCTCGACCCGGCGCCGGGTCTGCTCGGCCACCCGCATCGGCTTGACGTTGGCCGAGGCCAGCTGGAAGCCGAGGAAGTAGAGCTTGGCGTTGGGCACCTCCCGGACCACCTCGGCGAAGGCCTCGACCGCGCCCACCGGGTCGAACCAGTCCCAGCTGCCGCCGCCCCGCCGCCGGCCCGTCCGGTCGGGCCGGGTCGTCGGGTCCGCCCGGACCGACGGTCAGCCGGCGCAGGCGCGTCACGACCTGGTCCGGGTCCGCACCCAGTCCCGGCCCCGCCGGGCCGCCTTGAACGCGGTGTAGACCGGCGTCCGGCGCAGGATCTCCATCCGCCGGTCCAGGTGCTGCACGGTCGCCTCCAGCTCGGCCACGTACTGGTCGAGCGAGCCGAACTCGCGGTCCCGGAACAGGATCCGCCCGTGCAGCCGCCCCGTCCCGTACGCGCCGTTGAGCCGGTTGCGGTCGGCCAGCAGGCCGCGCAGCTCCTCGGTCAGCTCCCGGTCCCGGGGCCGCAGCTTGCGGGCGTCGGCCCACTTCCAGGGCTCCAGCACCAGCGCGCGCAGCGGCGCCACCGCGGCGGGCCAGGTGAACCGAGGAGCCACCCGGGCCGCGTTGGCCGAGCACTCCGCCCGCAGCGCCGGCGAGGTCAGCATCCGGATCAGGGCCGCGGCCAGCGCCCGCGGGTCGCCCGGCGGCACCACCAGCCCGACCTTCTCCTCGACCACCAGGTCGGAGAGCACGTCGCCGGTGGTGGCCACGATCGGCAGCCCGGCCCACAGGTAGTCCAGCACCCGGGTCCGGAACGACAGCCGGGTCTCGGCCAGGTCGCGGGCCGCGGACAGGGCCACGTCCGCCTCGACCAGGTAGGCCTCGCGCTCGTCGTACGGGGCCCAGTCGCCGAAGATCACCGACTTGTCCAGGCCGAGCTCCTCGACCCGGCGCCGGGTCTGCTCGGCCACCCGCATCGGCTTGACGTTGGCCGAGGCCAGCTGGAAGCCGAGGAAGTAGAGCTTGGCGTTGGGCACCTCCCGGACGACCTCGGCGAAGGCCTCGACCGCGCCGACCGGGTCGAACCAGTCCCAGCTGCCGCCGCCCCAGAGCACGACCAGGTCGTCGGGCCCGATCGAGGGGTGCACGCCCTTGAGCACGGGCGCGTCCCGGCGCGGCTCGTGGTCGGGCAGCCCGAACGGGACCACGTCGATCAGCAGCCGCAGGTCCCGATCGATCTCGTAGTGGCCCTCGGTCAGCCGGTCCCGGGACGACAGCAGCCCGAGCCAGTAGTCCCGCTGCCGCTCGGACGCGCAGACGAAGAAGTCGCCGGCGTCGATGAGCTGGTTGAGCACGGCCGCGTCGAACTGCAGGGCCCGGTCGGCCCCGAGGTCGCCGGTGTGCAGCTCCAGGTTCTCGAACAGCCAGGGGTCGTAGAGGTCGACCACCAGCAGGGTCGGCGCGGTCGCCAGCGCCGGCACCCGCTGCACGGTGTAGCCCTGCACCAGGGTGACGTCGGCCGCCTCGGCCAGCGCGGTCAGCTCGGCCGGGTCGTCGTAGACGGCGAAGCTGACGCCCGGCGCGGTCTTGTCCGTCGGCTGCGGGACGGCCACGGTCACCTCGGCCACCCCGCCCAGCGCCTTGGCGATCTCCCAGGCCCGGATGGCCGGGCCGCTCATCTTGGCACCGACGGCGTCGTTGCTGACCACCAGCACCCGCCCGGCCCGGCTCCGGCCGAAGAGCTGGTCCAGCCCGAAGACGCCGGTGACGGCGGCGGACGCCTCCAGGTAGGGCCGCTCCGGCAGCACCGGCCACAGTGGACGGTTGAAGCGGGGCAGGATGTCGGTGTCGGGACGGCGGCGGGCCCGCTGGATCACCGCGCGCTTCTCGTACAGGCCCTCGAGGTCGTCGACGACGTCGCCGACCGCGTGCAGGTGGGCCAGCGCCAGCCGCGGCACCGACTCGGTCAGCGCCCCGTCGCCGCCGATGTCGTACGGGCTGCGGGGCAGGCCGCCGCGCACCAGCGCCCGCTTCACCAGCAGCAGCAGGGATGGCGCCAGCGTCGCGTTGAGGTTGGCGTCGTCGTAGTTCTTGATGATCGTGCGCAGCGCGTTGCGCTCGTAGAGCAGGAAGCGCTGGTGCAGCGGGAAGCGGGACGAGGTCCCGTGCATCTTGTGGTACGCCTTGGCCCGGGCCGCGAGCACCACCCGGTAGCCCAGCACCCACAGCCGCCAGCCGAAGTCGACGTCCTCGAAGTAGGCGAAGAAGTCCTCGTCCAGGCCGCCGGAGTCCAGGAACACCCGCCGGCTGACCAGCATCGCGCCGCCGCAGGCGAACAGCAGCTCCCGGCCGTCCTCGATCGCGGCCGTCGCGATCGGGGTGCCGAAGCCGAGCTGCTGGCCCATCCCGTAGAAGTTGACCGCGCCCTCGCCGAAGTCCAGCGTCGTGCCGTCCCAGCTGACGATGTGCGCGGCCACGCAGACCGCGCCGCTGTCCGGGTCGTACGCGCGGACCAGCTCGCGGACGAAGTCCGGCTCGACCCGGGCGTCGTTGTTGATCAGCACCAGGCACTCGCCCTCGGCCGCCCGGGCGCCGGTGTTCACCGCCGGGGAGAAGCCGGTGTTGCTGTCCTGCGGCAGCACCCGGACCGTCGGGTAGTCGGCCGCCAGCAGCTCCAGCGAGCCGTCGGTGGAGGCGTTGTCGACCACCACGATGTCCAGCAGCTCGCTCGGGTAGTCCTGCGCCAGCAGCGAGTCCAGGCAGACCCGCAGGTCCGCGGCGCTGTTGAGGTTGACGATCACCGCGGTGACTGATCTCAACTCGAGATCCCCGTCATCGGCCTCCGGCACGATGACGGGTCCCGGCTGCTCCGCGATGGCAGCATCCAGGGCCGCCGCCAGGGCCGCGGCCACGGCTGCGGCCGCCGGCGTCCGGTCGTCCGGCGCGCCCGGTCCCTCCGCGCTCGGCGCGGGCGCGAGCCCGCGCTGGGCGGCGATCCAGGCCCGCAGCGGGGAGTCGGGCGCGAACGGGTCGCTGCCGCGGGGGAGCGCGCGCTGCAGCTGCAGGGCCAGGTCGGTCAGCTGCTCCAGGTCGGCGGCGACCTCGTCCGGCCCGGCCGGCTCGGGCCCGGCCGGCAGGTCCGGCGGGTAGGGCAGCGGCGGCCGGATCACCACGGCCCGCCGGTAGTGCGGACCGCGCCGGTCGGCGTCCCGCAGCCGGGTGTTGAACGCCGCGTCGACCCGGTGCAGGTCGTCCTCCCGGCCCTCGGCGAACAGGTGCGTCTTCAGCGCCCAGAACGCGACCCAGTGCTGCAGCCAGCCGTCCGCGTGCACCCGGTGCGGGAGGTGGTGGTCGGCCAGCCAGCCGGTCAGCTCCCCGAGCTCCGGCAGCCCGAACGCGGCGTGCTCGTCCAGGGCGGGCAGGCTGTGCCCGGCCCGCGCGGTGAAGTAGCCGTTGACCAGCGACTCGCTGCGGGCCACCCGCGGGTCCGCGAACGGTGCCGTCACCAGCACCGGCCCGCGCGAGACCCGCAGCAGCTCGGCCACGAACGCGGTGCGGCCGGCCGCCGGCAGGTGCTCGAACACGTCGTGGCAGGCCACGATGTCGAACGACTCGTCCGCGAACGGCAGCGCGAACCCGGACCCGATCAGCGGGCTGTGGTGGTCCCGGTGCGGCTCGTCGGCGTACACGTCGAGGGAGACGGTCGTGTCGTCGGGGAACAGCGGCGCGATCGTGCCGAACGGGTCGCCCACGTCCAGGATGCGCAGCGGCTCCGGCCCGAAGCAGTCGGTGCGGATCCGCCACAGGTAGACGTAGCGGGCGTACTGGTCGAAGCTCGCGCGGACGTCGATCACTTGTCGCTCCCCACGAGTCGCTTCGCCAGCCGCCCGGACGCCTTGCGGGCCAGCAGGCCGACCCCGCCGGCCCGCAGGTACTGCCGGGCCAGGGCGGCGTTGGCCCGCACCCCCTCCGGCGGCCGGGACACGATCCGCAGGTTGGGCTCCAGCCGCGCGGCCAGGTCGGCGTCGAGCAGGTCCGGGGCCCGGCGCGGGTCGGCGCAGAACCGGACCAGCGGCGCCAGCACGTGCGTCCAGTGGAAGCCGGCCGCGACCCGGCGGCCGGCCGTCCGGCAGGACGCGGCCAGCGCCTCGTCCTCCAGCAGCCGGCGCAGCGCGGCCGCCAGCGCGGGCACGTCGCCGGGCGGCGTGGTCAGCCCCAGCCCCTCGGCCTCGATCAGGTCGGCGAAGGAGTCGCCCCGGGTCGCCACCGTCGGCAGCCCGGCCCACAGGTAGTCCAGCATCCGGGTCCGGAACGAGTACGCCGTCTCGGCGTGGTCGAGGTGCGTGGACACGCCGCTGTCGGCGTCCAGCAGCACGTCGGCCCGCTGCGCGAACGGCACCCAGCCGGTGTTGAAGAACACGTGCTCGCCGGTCAGCCCGAGCTCGGCCGCGAGCTTCTGGGCGTCGATCGACATCCGCATCTCCGGGACCCTCGGGTTGGGGTGGGTCAGGCCCATGAAGTAGAGCCGCACCGTCGGCCGGTGCCGGCGCAGCTCGTCGACCGCGCGGATCAGCGTCAGCGGGTCGAACCAGTTGTAGATGCCGCCGCCCCACAGGATCAGGTCGTCCTCCGGGCCGATGCCGTCCACGACGCCCCGGATGCCCGGGCCCCGGCGTACCGGGGGCTCGGCGTCCAGCCCGAACGGCGCCACCGCCAGCAGCGAGCGCAGCGTCTCGTCCTGGTCGTAGCTGGCCGTGTTGACCCGGCCGAGCGCGGCCAGGGCGCCGAGCCAGAAGTCGCGCTGCTTCTCGCTGGCGCAGAGGAAGAAGTCGCCCCGGCGCAGCTGGTCGCCGAGCACGACGACCGCGTTGTGCACGATGTCGCGGCGGCGGCGCTCGCCCTCGTCCCGGGCCTGCTCCAGCAGCTCCAGGTGGAACGGGTCGTAGATGTCGGCCACCAGCGGCTTGTCGCTGTCCCGCAGGAACGGGTACTCCTGCAGCAGGCTGCCCTGGAAGACGAGCACGTCGCACCAGCGCTCCAGCTCGCGCAGCTCCGGCTCGCCGACGTGCCGGACCCGGAACCGCTCGGCCGAGGCGGCGCAGTCCAGGATCGTCACCAGCTCGACCTCGTGCCCGGCCGCGCTCAGCACCTCGGCGATGTTCCAGGCCCGGATGGCCGGGCCGGCCACCCGCTCGCCGATCACGTCGCCGGTGGCGACCACGACCCTGGTCAGCGCGCACCGCCCGGGCTCGGGACGGGGCGGCGCCCGTCCGGGACGGCCGCGGCCACCGGCTGCCCGGCGACGGCGCGCAGCAGGCGGCAGTAGCGCGCGCCCGCGGCCTCGACCGAGAACTCCTCGGCCCGGGAGTCGGCCGCCGCGCCCAGCTTGGCCCGCCGCTCCGGGTCCTGCAGCAGCCCGGCCAGCGTCGCCGCCAGCCGGTCGACGTCACCCGGCGGCACCAGCAGCCCGCTCTCGCCGTCGACCACCGCGGTGTCGATGCCGGCCAGGTCCGAGGCCACCACCGCGCAGCCGGCCGCCATCGCCTCCAGCAGCGAGACCGGCAGCCCGTCCTGGTCCCCGGTCGCGGCCGGCACCGAGGGCACCACGGCCACCTCGGCCTGCGCGTACGCCAGGGCCACGTACGAGCGGGGCAGCGACCCGGCGAAGTGCACCGGCAGCCCGGCGGCCTGCTGCTCCAGCTCGGCCCGCAGCGGCCCGTCGCCGACGATCTCCAGCGACCACCCGCCCCGGGGCATCCGCCGCAGCGCCTCCAGCAGCACGGCCACGCCCTTCTTCTCCACCAGCCGGCCGACGAACACCAGCCGGCCGGGGATGCGCTGCACGCCGGCCGTGGCCGCCCGGATGACGCCCACGTCGGCGCCCATCGGCAGCACCTGGACCCGGTCCGGGTCCGCGCCCAGGCGGACCAGCCGGTCGGCCATGTCGCCGTTCATCGCGGTGACCGCGCCGGCCCGGCGCAGCACCCGGCGCTTGGCCCACAGGCTGGCCCGGTCCCGCAGCGCGTAGATGTCGCCGCCGTGGCTGGTCATCAGGGCCGGCACGCCGCGGGCGGCGACCAGCACGGCCAGCCCCTGCGGGAGCAGCCAGTGCGCGTGCAGCACGTCCGGCCGGTGCGCCCGCACGGCCCGGCGCAGCGCCCAGGCCTGGGCCACGAAGAACGGCGCCACCTGCAGCCAGCGGGCCGGGTGCCGGCGCAGGTTCTCCAGGATCGCGCCGTCCGCCAGGTCCTCCCAGCGGCCCGGGAAGTAGCGGAACCGGTGCACGGTGACCCGGCCGTACCGCTCCCGGCGGGCGGCCCCGCGCACCCGCGGCACCAGCACCAGCGTGTCGAACTCCTCGGCCTGGTAGCCCGCGAGGTCGCGGACGAAGGCCGGCGTGCCGTCGTCGGCGGTCGCCGGGAAGGTCGAGGCCAGCACCAGCAGTCGTAGTCGTGAACCCGTGGCGTGTCGGTCCTGTCCGGACACCGGTCACTCCCCCCGTGTGGTGACCGCGACACCCTACAGACAGTGTTGGGTGATTTACCAAGAGCGATCACTCAAACGGACGGTAAGTCATTCGCTACTCTGCGCGCGTGACCGACACCGACCGACTGCGCCACCGGCAGGGCCCGGTACGCCTCTCCGGCGGCGTGCCGTACTCCGACCGGGACAGCACGCTGTCGCTGCTTCCGGGCGCGGCCGTGGGCCGCTGGCTGGCCCGGCAGGCGCCGCTGGTCAGCGGGCGGCTGCTCGACCTCGGCTGCGGCAACCAGCCCTTCGCCCCCTGGTACGGGCCGATGGCCAAGGAGGTCGTGGCCGCCGACGCGGTGCCCGGCCCGGGCGTGGTCGAGGTCGACCTGGGCGCGCCGCTGCCGTTCGGCGATGAGACCTTCGACACGGTGCTGTGCACGCAGGTGCTGGAGCACGTGCCGGACGCGGAGCTGGCCATGGCCGAGATCGCCCGGGTGCTGCGGCCCGGCGGCCACGCCCTGGTCACGGTCCCGTTCCTGTACCCGACGCACGAGGCCCCGTACGACTTCTGGCGCTTCACCCACCACGGGCTGGCCGGGCTGGTCCGGCGGCACCGGCTGGAGGTGCTCGGCGTCGAGGCGCAGGGCGGGCCGGTGCTGCTGGTGACCCACTACGCGGTGCTGGCGCTGACCCGCGCGGCCGGCCGGCTGGCGGCGAACCGCCTGGTCCGGGCGATGATCGCGGGCCCGCAGGAGGCGCTGCGGGGCCGGGTCTCGACCCGGCTCAGCGGGCCGGCCCGGATCGCCAGCCTCGGCTACCTGGTCGCGGCCCGCAAGCCCGTCACTCCACCGTGACGGGGACCCGCCGGGACGGTGCCCGGATCGCGGCCCGGGCGCCGGCGGCCGCGGTGGCCGCGAGGCCGAGGTCGCAGGCGGTGGTCACGGCCCGGGACACGACCGCGGCCGCGATGGCCGAGTTCGTCGGGACCACCGCCGACAGCGCCAGCACGATCGTGACGTCGCGGGCCCCGGCCCCGGCCGGCAGCATGAACGCGATCATCCCGGCCGCCCAGGCCAGCGGGTAACCCCCGATCGACGCGACCACCAGCGGGGTCGCCCCGCCGGACGGGAACGCCCCGGCCAGCACGGCCACGTGCAGCCCGTAGCTGAGCCAGCCGAGCGTGCTCCAGCCGACCGCGGCCGCCATCCGCCGGTCCGGCAGGACCGCCGGCAGCGCCGGGCCGAGGTCGAGCACCGGCAGCCGGCGCAGCGCGCCGAGCAGCACCCGGGAGGCCAGCAGCGGGGTCAGCAGCGGCACCAGGGCCAGCAGCCACCACAGCGCCGGGTGCCGGTGCCCGGTGACGAACGGCACGGTCAGCCCGGCCAGGATCAGCCCGGTGGTCAGGCTGAGCACCACGGCCACGATCAGCGCCCCGGCCGACCGGCGGCGCGGGATGTCGTGGTCCCGGCCCAGCTCCATCTGCGCCAGCACCGGCCACACCGAGCCGGGGACATACTTGCCGAGCTGGCCGACGAAGTAGATCCGGGCCGCGTCGGTGCGGCCGAGCGGCGAGCCGAGCCCGGCCAGCACCGCCCGCCAGGACAGCATCCCGCAGACCAGCCCGCCCAGCATGGCCGGCACGCACACCGCCAGCCGGACCCAGCCGATCCGCTCCACGTCCAGCACGACCTGGTCCCACCGGGTCGCCACCGCATACACGGACAGGCCGACGGCGACGAGCAGGAAGGCCAGCCGCAGGAGCCGCAGGAGCTGGGGGTGCGCCGCGGACCGGTCGCCGTTCGGGCGAGGCAGACGCATCGGTGCAGAGTACGTGGGCATCCTGTTACTCGCCCGACGACGCACCTTGCTGCCCTACGGTGACAGATCGGGCACGAAGTGTCGTCGTGCGCGGCGCGTGGAAGACTGGCCGCGGTGCGGGAATCGCGGGGTGGGGGAGCAGGGTGACAGCGACCGACGTGGCGCCGGAGATCGACGCGCCCGCACCGCCGGCGCCGGCCCGGCGCCTGCCCTGGGGCCGCATCGGCGGCGCCACCCTGCCGCCGCTGGTCGCGCTGCTGGCCGGCTGGGCGATGCTCGCCTACCGCAGCGGCGCCACCGGCGCCCAGCTGGTCAACCCCTCCACCTGGGCCCGCTGGGACAGCGGGCAATACCTGCGGATCTCCCGGATCGGCTTCTTCGCCTCCTACGACTGCACCTCCCGGCAGCTGCCGCCGAAGCCGCCGCAGGGGGTCGTGCTGCTGTGCGGCAACGCCGGCTGGTTCCCCGGCTACCCGGGCGGCGTGCGGCAGCTGTCCGACCTGACCCACCTCTCGATCCCGGTCATGTCCCTGATCGTCGCCTGGACCTGCTGGTTCCTGGTGCTGGTCGTGATGTGGCAGTTGCTGGCCGACGCCCGCTCGGTCCCCACCCGGTGGCTGTGCCTGCTGGTGGCCGCGTTCTTCCCCGGCCAGGTCTACTTCGCCGCGCTGTTCCCGATCTCGCTGGCCGTCGCGGGGCTGCTGGCCTGTCTCTACTTC
>DATINN010000008.1:0-2720 GCA_035474175.1 Mycobacteriales bacterium
GACATGGACTACTGCGTGCAGCTGTCCTTCGACAACGTCAACGCGCCCGAGGTCGGCGGCTACGGCGTCGACCACGTCAAGGTGGCCGAGGGGCTCGGCTGCAAGGCCGTGCGGGTGACCGAGCCGGGCGAGATCGGACCCGCGCTCGAGGAGGCCAAGAAGCTGATGGCCGAGTACCGGGTGCCGGTCGTGGTCGAGGTCATCCTGGAGCGGGTCACGAACATCTCGATGGGGACCGAACTCGACAACGTGACCGAGTTCGAGGACCTGGCCGAACGGCGCGAGGACGCGCCGACCGCGGTCGTCGCCCTGCTTGATTGAGTGGGCTGAGGATGAAGATCGTCGTCGCGCCGGACAAGTTCAAGGGGTCGCTGCCCGCCACGCAGGTGGCCGCGGCGATCGCCGCCGGCCTGCACGCCGGGCGGCCCGGCGCCGAGGTCGTCACGATCCCGGTTGCCGACGGCGGCGAGGGGACGGTCGACGCGGCCGTCGCGGCCGGGTACGAGCGGGTGCCGGTGACGGCGGCCGGGCCGGCCGGCGACCCGGTGCGGGCCAGCTACGCGCGGCGCGGCGAGGTCGCGCTGATCGTGTTGGCCGGGGTGTGCGGCCTGGCCCGGCTGCCTGGCGGGCGGCCGGCGCCGCTCACCGCGTCCAGCTTCGGCGCGGGCGAAGTGCTGCGGGCCGCGCTGGAGGCGGGCGCGCGGAAGATCATCCTCGGCGTCGGAGGCAGCGCCAGCACCGACGGCGGCGCGGGCCTGCTCCAGGCATTGGGCGCCCGGATACTCGACACCAACGGCGAGCCGGTTCGCCCGGGCGGAGCGGGCCTGCGCGAGGTGGCTGCGCTCGACCTCACCGGCTTGCACCGGGCGCTGTACCCCGCCGATATCATCCTCGCGGCCGACGTAGACAACCCGCTGACCGGCCCGGACGGCGCGGCCGAGGTGTACGGGCCGCAGAAGGGCGCCTCGCCGGCCGAGGTCGCCGCGCTGGACGCCGGGCTGCGTCGCTGGGCGGCCGTGGTGGCCGCGGCCGTCGGCAGGGACTGGTCCCGGACGCCCGGCGCGGGCGCGGCCGGCGGTGTGGGCTTCGCCGCCCTGGCCGTGCTCGGCGCGACCAGGCGGCCGGGCATCGAGCTGGTGCTGGACCTGGCCGGCTTCGAGACCGCGCTGGACGGCGCGGACCTCGTGATCACCGGCGAGGGCTCGCTCGACGCGCAAAGCCTGGCGGGCAAGACCCCGGTGGGGGTGGCGCGGGCGGCGGCCCGGCGCGGCATCGCAGTCGTCGCGGTGGCCGGGCGCAGCACGCTCAGGGAGGCCGAACTGGCCGCGGCCGGTATCGCCGCGGTCTACCCGCTGACCGACCTCGAACCCGACCTGGAGCGGTGCCGAGCCGAAGCGGACCGGCTGCTCCGCCACGCCGGCCAGATGATCGCCCGGGACCGGCTAGCCGAGGTGGTGACCGGGGCATGAACGTACCAGCAGACGAGGCAGGGACGGTGACCGGCATGAACAGCGAGGACAAGCAGGCGTGGCCCGACCTGGCCGGCCGGGCGCTCGGCGGCAGCGTGATCTACGCCAACGACGAGCTGTTCGCCGAGCGGGAGAACCTGATCAAGCCGGAGGAGCCGGTGTTCCGGCCGCATACGTTCGGCCACAAGGGCCAGATCATGGACGGCTGGGAGACGCGCCGGCGCCGGGAGCCAGGCAGCGATGCCGCGATCATCAGGCTTGGCTGCGGCGGCGTGGTGCGCCGGGTCGTGGTCGACACGTCCTACTTCACCGGTAACTACCCGCCCGAGGTGTCGGTCGAGGCGTGCGGAGCGGAGGGCTATCCCTCCCCGGCCGACCTGGCCGAGGCAGGATGGACGACGCTGGTGCCGCGCAGCCCGGTGGCCGGTGACGCCAGGAACGAGTTCGAGGTTGAGCCGGGGCAGCGGGCCACGCACGTTCGGCTCACCATGTTCCCCGACGGCGGGGTGGCCAGGCTCCGGGTCTACGGCGAGCCGGTACCCGACCCCCGGCTGCTGCCCGCCACCATCGACCTGGGCGCGCTGGAGAACGGCGCCGTCGTGACCGGCTGCAGCAACATGTTCTACTCCTCCCCCGCGAACCTGCTGCTGCCGGGCCAGGCGCGAGTGATGGGCGACGGCTGGGAGACCTCCCGGCGGCGCGACCAGGCGAACGACTGGGTGGAGGTGCGGCTAGCCTGCGCCGGGTCCGTCGAGGTGGTCGAGCTCGACACCTCGCACTTCGTCGGCAACGCCCCGGGCTGGGCGACGCTCAGCGGCGACGGGGGCGACCTGCTGCGCCGCACCGCCCTGCAGCCGGACACCCGGCACCGCTTCGCCGTGCCGGGCGGGCCGGTGACCGAGCGGGTCAGGCTGGACATCTACCCCGACGGCGGGATGGCCCGGCTGCGGGTGCTCGGCCGGCCCACCGCCGCGGCGCGGGAGGCGCTGGCCGACCGGTTCCTCCGCCTGCTGCCCGAGTCGCAGCGGGACGGCCTGCCGCCGGAGGTCAGGGCACTGTTCCTGCTGTCATTATCCACATTACGGTAAATCGTTTCCATTTCAGGAGCTCATCATGGCCATCACCTTCGGCGACAACCAGTACGGCAAGGCGGAGGTCCGCCTGGTGCACATCACCCGCGACGGTGACCGGCACCAGATCAAGGACCTGAACGTGTCCTCGGCGCTGCGCGGCGACTTCGCCGACGCGCAC
>DATINN010000009.1:0-7203 GCA_035474175.1 Mycobacteriales bacterium
CGTCCCCGCAGTACGGGCAGAAGAAGGGAGCGGAGGCGTGGCTCACGACAACCACCCCTCGTCGGCCCGCGCCGCGTACGCGGCGAAGCTCTCGGCGGGCTCCCGGCGGTCCAGGTAGCCGCGCAGCACCCGCTCGACGTAGTCGGCGGCGGAGTCCGCCTCCACCTTCAGCCCGCGGAACTTGCGCCCCAGCGCCGCCTCCGCGCCCAGGTGCCCGCCGAGGTGCACCTGGTAGACCTCGACGTCCTCGCCGTCCGGCCCGCGCGCGACCGATCCCTTGAAGCCGATGTCGGCGACCTGGAACCGGGCGCAGGAGTTGGGGCAGCCGTTGACGTTGATCGTGACCGGCTCCGGGAAGTCGGGCAGCCGCCGGTCCAGCTCCCGGTAGAGCTCCTGGGCCCGGCCCTTGGTCTCGACGATGGCCAGCTTGCAGAACTCGATCCCGGTGCACGCCATCGTGCCCTCCCGGAACGGGCTCGGGTGCACCGGCAGGTCCTCGGCCGCCAGCTCCGCGACCAGAGCGTCCGTACGGTCCCGGGGCACGTCGAGGATGATCAGCTGCTGCTGGGCGGTGGTGCGGACGCGACCCTGGCCGTACTCGGCGGCGAGGTCGGCGATCCGGGCCAGCTGGGTGCCGGAGGTCCGGCCGACCCGCAGCGCGAAGCCGACCGCGACGGTGCCGTCGACCTGCTCGGTCAGGCCGAGGTGCCCGCGGACGCCCTCGTGCCGCTGCGGGGCCGGGCCGTCGGGCAGCGGGCAGTCGAGGAAGTCCTTCTCCAGCACCTGCCGGAAGCGCTCCGTGCCCCAGTCGGCCAGCAGGAACTTCATCCGGGCGTGCTGCCGGGAGCGCCGGTAGCCGTGCTCGCGAAACAGCCCGGTGACCCCGGCCCAGACCTCGGCCACCCGCTCCGGCTCCACGAACGCGCCCAGCCGCCGGCCGAACTTCGGGTTGGTGGACAGCCCGCCGCCGACCCAGAGGTCGAAGCCGGGGGTGCCGTCCGGGCCGACGACGCCGACGAAGCCGACGTCGTTGATCTCGTGGTTGGAGCAGTGGCTGGCGCAGCCGGAGATCGACGTCTTGAACTTGCGCGGCAGGTTGGAGAACGCGGGGTCGCCGATGAAGCGGTCGCTCACCTCGCGCAGCGCCGGGGTCGCGTCCAGGACCTCGTCCTTGGCCACGCCGGCCAGCGGGCAGCCCAGGATGACCCGCGGCGTGTCGCCGCAGGCCTCGGTGGTGTCGAGGCCGACCGCCTGCAGCCGCCGCCAGATCTCCGGCACGTCCTCGATCCGGATCCAGTGCAGCTGGACGTTCTGCCGGTCGGTGACGTCGGCCACGTCGCGCCCGAACTCGGTCGCGATGCCCGCGATCGCACGCAACTGCTCGGTGTCGAGCGCCCCGCCGTCGATGCGTACGCGATGCATGAAGTAGCGGTCCTCCAGCTCCTCCGGCTCCAGCACCGCGGTGCGGCCGCCGGGGATGCCCTGGGCGCGCTGGGTGTAGAGCCCGAGCCAGCGGAACCGGTTGCGCAGGTCCGCCGGGTCGATGCTGTCGAAGCCGGTGTACTGGTAGCGGTCGATGACCCGCTGCCGGGCGTGCAGGCCGTCGTCGTCCCGCTTGACCCGCTCGTTCGGGTTCAGCGGCTCACGATGACCCAGGGCCCACTGGCCCTGACCGCGTTGAGGCGGCATGGGAGGTCCGGTTCCTTCCGGGGGGTCTTGCTGGCGCGGCCTGCGGCCGCTCGGGCCGTGGTCAGCCCGGACAGACCGCGCTGCCCACCCGCCGGAAGTCGATGTGCCGTCGCGAGACCAGGTGTACCGACACCAGGCGTGCGATCGGGGTCACGCTTTCCACAGTCGCACATCACGCCGCGCTATTCCACTGCGGCGGGGCTGTGCTCGCGGAGACTGGGATCATCGGCGGCGATGGGGACCTATCCGCTGCTGCTCGAGCTGGCCGGCCGCCGCGTCGTCGTGGTCGGCGGCGGGTCGGTGGCGGCGCGCCGGGTGCGCGGGCTGCTGGCCGCCGGGGCCGTCGTCTCGGTCGTCGCGCCCGCCGTGCTGCCCGCTGTCGCGGAATTGTCGGAGGTCGCTGTTTCACTGCGCGACTATGAGGACGGTGACCTGGCCGGGGCGTGGCTGGCCCACGCGTGCACGGACGACCCGGCGGTGAACGCGGCGGTGGCCGAGGAGGCCGAGCGGCTGCGGATCCCGTGCGTGCGGGCCGATGGGGCCGGGGCCGGGTCGGCCCGGACCCCGGCGGTGGCCCGGGTCTCCGACCTGGTCGTGGCCGTCGGCTCGGACGGCTCGCCCGACCCCGGGCTGGTGACCGCGGTGCGGGACGCGGTCGCGCTGCTGCTGGAGACCGGCGAGCTGCCGCTGCGGGCCCGCCGCCCCGGCCCCGGCCGGGTCCACCTGGTCGGCGGCGGCCCGGGTGACCCCGGGCTGATCACCGTCCGGGGGCGGCAGCTGCTGGCCCGGGCCGACGTCGTCGTCGTCGACCGGCTGGCGCCGCGGGCCCTGCTCGACCGGCTCGACCCCGCCGTCGAGGTGGTCGACGTGGGCAAGACGCCGCACGGGGCCGGCCCGACCCAGGCCGACATCTCCGCGCTGCTGGTCGACCGGGCCCGGGCCGGCAAGGTCGTGGTCCGGCTCAAGGGCGGCGACCCGTTCGTGCTCGGGCGGGGCGGCGAGGAGGTGCTGGCCTGCGTGTCGGCCGGCGTGCCGGTCGAGGTGGTGCCGGGGGTGACCTCCGCGATCGCCGGCCCGGCCGCGGCCGGCATCCCGGTGACCCACCGCGGCGTCGCCGCCGACTTCGCCATCGTCTCCGGCCACGTCGAGCCCCCGGCCCGCGCCCCGGAGGCCGCCCCAGCCGCCGATTCAGGCGCCGGGTCGGCCGCTGGGCAGGGCGCCGGGCCGGGCGGGGCGGCCGATCCGGATCCGGCCGCCGCGCCGGGGGCCGGCACGGCCCAGGGATCAGTGATCGACTGGCAGGCGCTGGCGACGGGACCGGCGACGCTGGTCCTGCTGATGGCGCTGGACCGGGTCGCTGCCGCCGCGGCCGAGCTGGTCAAGCACGGCCGCCCGGCCACCACCCCGGTCGCCGTCGTCCGCCGCGCGACCCTGCCCGACCAGCAGGTGCTGATCACCACCCTCGGCACCGTCGCCGACGCCGTCGCCGAGGCAGGTCTGCGCCCGCCGGCGGTCGTCGTGGTGGGCGAGGTCGTCCGCCTCCGCGACCGCCTCTGGGGCGGCTCTCCACCATCCTGACCTGCGCGTTCGAATCTGTTCGAAGATCTGCCCGCGACACGCCGGGCCGACGTTGCGGACCGGGTCGATCGCTGGATAGTCTCTCCTTGTTCGAACATGCGTTCGAACACAACCTCCCGCCGGGCGGTGCGGTCCTCGACCCCCGCATCGCCCGGCGGGCAGGCCACGCCTCATTCACGCACCACCCGGTCTGCGGAGGAGCAGAAACGATGCGTTCGGTCCACTCGGTCCTCGAGGAGCAGATCGAGGTCAGGCGCTCGGGCGGCACGCCCGAGCAGTTCCTGCTGCGGGACCGGCTCTACCTGGTGCGCTCGGTGCTGGCCCGGTGGACCGAGCCCGGCGGCTGGCGCTGGTCCGGTCCGGGCCGGTTCGCCGCCGTGGCGCCCGCCGGCGCCGACCCGGTCGGCTCGGTCGCGGTGATCAACTCGGTCCCGGTCGACCTGGCCGACCGGGAGCTGTGGCGGGTGGAGGCGGCCGCCGGGATGTCCGCCCGGCTCGAGGTGTTCGACCTGTGCCGGGACATCGCGGCCGAGCGGCCGCGGTGGACCGCGACGCTGGTGGAGGAGTGAGGACATGACGACCACGACCGTTCGGCGACTGGGCCCGTCCCGGGTGCCGTCCCAGCTGCTGCCCTCCGCGCTCGGCCTGCTCGACCAGGCCCGGCGCGGGCTGCAGGAGGCCTCGACCCTGGCCCTGCCGGCCGAGCGTTACGCGACGGCCCACCTGGCCGCGCTGCGCGGCGCCGCGGCGGTGCTGGCCGCCCGCACCCGGCCGACCGACCCCCGGCTGCGCCGCCGCCGGCCGACCAGCGCCTGGGTGCTGCTGACCGAGGTGGCGCCGGAGCTGGGGGAGTGGGCGGCGTTCTTCGCCGCCGGCGCGGCCAAGCGGGCGGCGGCCGAGGCCGGCGTGACCCGCGCGGTCAACGGCCGCGAGGCCGACGACCTGGTCCGCGACGCCGGCACCTTCCTCGCCCTGGTGGAGACCACGCTCGGCCTGGTGCCGACGCTGCAGGTCGGCGTCCAGCGGGCCGGCTGAGGCCCATGTCTCGGCTGGGACCGGCCCTCTCGCCTACGCTCGCCTGGCTGAGCGTCGGGAGGTGGGCCCGCAGATGGGCACAGAGACAGGCAGGGCCGGGGCACGGGTCCTGGTCCGTGGCGGAGTCGTGTGGTCGGTGCTCGGCGCGGAGCTCGACCGCCGGGCGGCGCTCGATGCCGGCGGGCTGGACGTACTCGACCTGGGCGGCGGCAGTGGAGTGTCCGCGGTGCCGCTGGCCGAGCTGGGACACCGGGTGACGGTGCTCGACGTGAGCGCCGACGCGCTCGCCACGCTGCAGCGGCGGGCCGCCGACGCGGGGGTGGCCGATCGGGTCACCCCCGTGCAGGGCGAGGTGGAGCGGCTGCCCGCGGCCGTGACCCCGGGTTCGTACGATCTGGTGCTCTGCCACGGGCTGCTGGAGGTGGTGGACTCGCCGGCCGACACGCTGGGCGCGGTGGCCACCGCGTTGCGGCCGGGCGGGTGCGCGAGCGTGCTGGCCGCGGGGCGGGCCGCCGCGGTGCTGGCCCGGGCGCTCGGCGGCCGGCTGGCCGACGCGACCCGGATGGCGACCGACCCGGCCGGCCGGTGGGGCGACGGCGACAGCATGCTGCGCCGCTTCGACGCCGCCGGGCTGGCGGAGCTGGTCACCGCGGCCGGGCTGCGGGTCGAGGCCGTGCACGGGGTCCGGGTGGTCACCGACCTGGTCCCGGGCTCGGTGCTGGACGGCCAGCCCGGGGCGGGCGAGGCGCTGCGGGAGCTGGAGTTCGCCGTCGCCGCCCTCCCGCCCTACCGCGACGTCGCCGCCCAGCTGCACCTGCTCGCCCGGCGCTGAGGGCTCCGTGGGGCGCAGCCAGGCGGTGGGGCGCAGCGGTCCGCCGGTGGGACCGCCCGCCGACGACACCGGCTGCCCGATCCTGCACGTCGACATGGACGCGTTCTACGCCAGCGTGGAGCTGCGCCGCCGGCCGGAGCTGCGCGGCCGGCCGGTGATCGTCGGCGGCGGGCAGCGCGGGGTGGTGCTGTCCGCGACGTACGAGGCCCGCGAGTTCGGGGTGCGCTCGGCCATGCCGATGCGGCGCGCGATCGGCCTGTGCCCGGAGGCGGTGGTCCTCCCGCCCTCCATGGGGACCTACGCGGAGGTCTCGGCCGGGGTCATGGCCGTGTTCCGGTCGGTGACGCCGCTGGTGGAGCCGCTGTCGCTGGACGAGGCGTTCCTCGACGTGTCGGGGGCGCGCCGCCGGCTGGGCCGCCCGGGCTGGATCGGGGAGTGGATCCGGGCCCGGATCGCCGACGAGCAGGGCATCACCTGCTCGGTCGGGGTGGCGCCGACGAAGTTCCTGGCCAAGCTGGCGTCCTCGCGCTGCAAGCCGGACGGGCTGCTGGTGGTGCCGGCCGACGGTGTGCTGGCGTTCCTGCACCCGCTGCCGGTCGGGGCGTTGTGGGGCGTGGGCGAGCGCACCGCCGAGCACCTGGCCGGGCTGGGGCTGCGGACGGTCGGCGACATCGCCGCCCTGCCGCTGCCGGCCCTGGTCCGGGCGCTGGGCGAGGGCACCGCCACCCACCTGCACGCGCTGGCCACCGGGCACGACCCGCGCACGGTGGTGACCGACGAGCCGGACCGCTCGATCGGCGCCGAGGAGACCTTCGGCACCGACGTCACCGACCACGGCGTCGTGCACCGGGAGCTGCTGCGGCTGGCCGAGAAGACCGCGGCCCGGCTGCGCGCCTCCGGGCAGCTCGGCCGCACCGTCAGCATCAAGGTGCGGTTCGCCGACTTCACCACGATCACCCGGGCCCGGACGCTGCCCACCCCGACCGACGCCGGCCGGGAGGTCTACGGCACCGCCCGCGCCCTCTACGACGCGCTGGAGCTGGACCGAGCCCGCATCCGGCTGGTCGGCGTCCGGGTCGAGGGGATCGCGCCGACCGGGGACGCGGCGCTGCAGCTGGAGCTGGGCGCGCGGGAGTTCGGCTGGCGCGACGCGGACCGGGCCGTCGACCGGGCCGCGGACCGGTTCGGCTCGGGTGCGGTGCGGCCCGCGACGCTGGTCGGCGGCGTGACCCCCACTATTGGGGAGAAGCGGCGCGACACGCCCGGCGAGAAGCAGGAATCCGGGCGTGTCGCGGGGCCGGAGGGTCAGCGATGACCTGCGACGGAGTTGTCCTGTCGGACATCTCGTGGCAGGTCACGGCTGTTCACCTTTCCCCGTGGGACATCGGCTCGTATCCTCGTGGTGGCGGCCCACGTCGGCCGTCGCCACGTTTTCCCGCGGCGGTTTCCTGCCGTCGCGGTCGCACCTGTTGTCAGGAGGGGCGCCGTGCCGCTCTCGGACCACGAGCAGCGCCTGCTCGAGCAGATCGAGCGCGCGTTGTACGCCGAGGACCCGAAGTTTGCCTCGACGGTCAGCTCGACCGACTTGCGCACGCATGCCCGCCGACGAGTCCGCCGCGCGATCATCCTGTTGATCCTGGGTCTGGGCGGTCTGCTGGCCGGCGTGATCACCGGCACGATTGCGCTGGGTGTGGCCGGGTTCTGCCTGATGCTGTTCGCCCTGGTCTACGCGGCCTCGCAATACAAGAAGGTCGCGGGCCGGCCTGACCTGCGGGTCGCCGGCACCGACGGGAAGCCGGCCCCGCGGCGTGGCAAGCAGCGCAAGGCGCCGCTCCTGCAGCGCATGGAAGAGCGATTCCGCCGCCGCTTCGACGATCGCTGAACCTCCCGGCACCCACCCCACGGGTGCTCCCGACGCCCGGCGCTCCCGCGCCGGGCGTCGCCGTCTCCGTGCCTCGGCACGTTGGCTGACGCTGTCGGTCCGGCTTGAGATCAGGCGCTCCACGCCTGCCGCGGGCTCTGCGGGCCGGCGCGCGGCGCTCCGGCCCGGCGTTCGGGCTGTGACCACG
>DATINN010000010.1:0-6473 GCA_035474175.1 Mycobacteriales bacterium
GGCAGCGAGCGGGTCTACAAGCCGTACCCGTACCTGCTGGTGATCGTGGACGAGCTGGCCGACCTGATGATGGTGGCGCCGCGCGACGTCGAGGACTCGGTCGTGCGGATCACCCAGCTGGCCCGGGCCGCCGGCATCCACCTGGTGCTGGCCACCCAGCGTCCGTCGGTGGACGTGGTGACCGGCCTGATCAAGGCCAACGTGCCGTCCCGGCTGGCGTTCTCGACGTCGTCGCTGGCGGACTCGCGGGTCATCCTGGACCAGCCCGGGGCGGAGAAGCTGATCGGCCAGGGCGACGGGCTGTTCCTGCCGATGGGCGCGAGCAAGCCGCAGCGGATCCAGGGCGCGTTCGTGCCCGAGCAGGAGATCGCCGACGTCGTCGCGCACTGCAAGCAGCAGTTGCAGCCGGTCTACCGCGACGACGTGACGGCGCCGGTCCAGAGCGAGAAGAAGATCGACGAGGACATCGGCGACGACCTCGACCTGCTGCTGCAGGCGGTCGAGCTGGTGGTCTCGACCCAGTTCGGGTCGACCTCGATGCTGCAGCGCAAGCTGCGGGTCGGCTTCGCCAAGGCCGGGCGGCTGATGGACCTGATGGAGAGCCGCGGCGTCGTCGGCCCGTCCGAGGGGTCGAAGGCCCGGGACGTGCTCGTGAAGCCGGACGAGCTGGAAGGTTTGTTGGTCACTCTCCGTGGCTGAGATCGGATGGCTCGGGACGGCCGACGAGGCCGCGATCGACGCCGCGCACCGGGTGGTCGAGGCGGTCATGCGGCTCGGCGGCGCGGTCGGCTGGGTGCACGTCCCGGACCGGGCCGAGACCGCCGAGTGGCTGGCCGGCATCGCGGCCGAGGTCGCCGCGGGGAAGACGCGGATGGCGGTCGTCAGCACCGGGGGCCGGGTCGAGGCGCTGGGCCGCTGGACCTGGTATGCCAAGCCCGCCGTCGGCGTGAACGGCGAGATCCTGCAGGTGATGGTCCACCCGGACGGGCGCGGTCAGGGGCTGGCCCGGCTGCTCGTCGGCGCCCTGGTCGAGGACGCCCGGGCGCACCGGGTGGAGACGCTGACCCTGGACGTGCGCGGCAACAACCACGCCGCCATGGCCCTGTACGAGGCGTTCGGCTTCCAGGTCTCCGGGCGGCTGCCGGACTTCGTCGCGGTCGGCGACGAGCGCTGGGACCGGGTGCTCTACCGGCTCGACCTCCGGACCGGCGACTACCCCGTACGGCGGCACGGGATGCGCCCGATCGGTCCAGGAGCGTCCACCGTACGTTTCCCGGCCGGACCCGGGACGGCCTTTGGCCGGAGTAGGACCGGACGCCTAGACTGAGACAGGATCGCCCCGCGCGACCTGCAGACACCAGAACCGGGAAGGTCCTCCACGTGGCCGACGACGCTCGCCCGCTCGGCGCTGCCCTCGCGGCCGCCCGGCGCGAGCGTGGGCTGTCCGTGGAGGACGTGTCGGCGGCGACCCGGATCCGGCCCGCGATCGTCCGCGCGATCGAGAACGACGACTTCGACGCCTGCGGCGGCGCCGTCTACGCGCGCGGTCACCTGCGCTCCATCGCCCAGGTCGTCGGGGCCGACCCGCGGCCGCTGGTGGAGGAGTTCGACCGCCGGTTCAACCAGCCGGTGCCGGCGCTGCGGACCGCCCCGCTGGGATCGTTCGAGCCGCCGCGGGACGCCGGCCGGTCCGGGCGGCAGTCGCCGACCTGGGCCTCGGTGGCGGCCGGGGTGCTGGTCGTCGTGGTGATCTTCCTCGGCGCCAGCTGGCTGGTCGGGCGGGGCGACGGCGACCCCTCCGCGCCGGTCGCGCAGTCGGTCCCGACCAGCGCGGCGGCGGCCCCGACGAAGCCCACGCCGACCCCGGCGACCACCTCCAAGCCGGCCCCGCCGGCGGTCAAGGGGGTCGTGCTGCGGCTGCAGGCCAGCGGCGGGTCGAGCTGGGTGTCGGTCACGGGGAGTGACGGAAATCAGCTCTACCAGGGCGTGCTGACCGACGGCACGGCCAAGGAGTTCCGGGACGCGAAGCAGCTGTCGGTGCGGTTCGGCAACTCGCCCGCGGTCCGCATCACGCAGAACGGCCGCGACATGGGTGCGCCCCGCTGCGACCGGCAGGTGTGCACCGTCGCGTTCGGCGTGCCCGCGGCCGGCTGAGGCGCCAGTAGACTGGTCCGTGTGTCTGGTTCCCGTCGTGCTGCGCTGGTGACTCTCGGTTGTGCCCGTAACGAGGTCGATTCCGAGGAGCTGGCCGGTCGGCTGTCCGCCGACGGCTGGGAGCTGACCGACGACGAGGACGCCGACGTCGTCCTCGTCAACACCTGCGCGTTCGTGGCCAGCGCGAAGAAGGACTCGATCGACACGCTGCTGGCCGCCGCCGACGGGGACAAGAAGGTCGTCGCGGTCGGCTGCCTGGCCGAGCGCTACGGCTCGGAGCTGGCCGAGAGCATGCCCGAGGCGGCCGCGGTGCTCGGCTTCGATGCGTACGCGTCCATCGGCGAGCGGCTGGACGACGTGCTGGCCGGGCGGCCGCTGGTGCCGCACACGCCGCGGGACCGGCGCACGCTGCTGCCGATCACGCCGGTGGAGCGCCAGGGCGTGCACGTTGCCGTCCCCGGCCACGGTCACTCCGCGCCCACCGAGCCGGAGGTGCCGGGCTGGACCCCGCCGGTGCTGCGGCGGCGGCTGGAAAACTCGCCGTCCGCGCCGCTGAAGCTGGCCTCCGGCTGCGACCGGCGCTGCGCGTTCTGCGCGATCCCGTCCTTCCGCGGCGCGTTCGTGTCCCGGCCCGCGGCCGAGCTGCTGGCCGAGGCCCACTGGCTGGCCGGGCAGGGCGTCCGCGAGCTGGTCCTGGTCAGTGAGAACTCCACCTCGTACGGGAAGGACCTCGGCGACCTGCGGCTGCTGGAGCAGTTGCTGCCGGAGCTGGCGGCGGTGCCCGGGATCGTCCGGGTCCGGCTGTCCTACCTGCAGCCGGCCGAGACCCGGCCGTCGCTGGTCACCACGCTGGCGACCACGCCCGGCGTCGCGCCGTACTTCGACCTGTCCTTCCAGCACTCCAGCGAGGCGGTGCTGCGGCGGATGCGGCGCTTCGGCAGCACGGAGCGGTTCCTGGGGCTGCTGGAGCAGGTCCGCGCGCTGGCGCCCACGGCCGGGGTCCGGTCCAACGTGATCGTCGGCTTCCCGGGCGAGACGAAGGAGGACGTGGCCGAGCTGGCCCGGTTCCTGACCGCGGCCCGGCTGGACGCGATCGGTGTGTTCGGCTACTCCGACGAGGACGGCACGGAGGCGGCCGGCTACGACGGCAAGGTCCGCTCGGCCGTCGTCGACCGGCGGGTCGCGCGGATGAGCGACCTGGTCGACGAGCTGATGGCGCAGCGGGCCGAGGAGCGGCTCGGGGAGACGGTCGAGGTGCTGGTCGAGGCCGTGACCGGCGACCCGCTCGGTTGCACAGCCGAGGGGCGGGCCGCGCACCAGGCGCCGGAGGTCGACGGGGCCACCGTCGTGACCGGGGTGCCGGTCGACGTCCAGGTCGGGGACCTGGTCCGGGCGACGGTGACCGGCAGCACCGGGGTCGACCTGGCCGCGCGCTACCTCGACACGGCCGACGCGGTCGGCCGCCCGGTGGTGGCGGCCGGCGCGTGAGACCGCGTGGTGCTCGGTCCGGAAAGCGGGCACAGTGAGCACCGTGGTCCCGGACCCGGCAGCGACGCCGCCGCAGACCGCCCGGGTCGTCAACGTGGCGAACGGGCTGACGCTGGTGCGGCTGCTGCTCGTGCCGGTCTTCGGCTGGGCGCTGGTGCAGCAGGACGGGACCGACACCGGCTGGCGGCTGATCGCGTTCGTGATCTTCACGGTCGCGTCGATCACCGACCGGCTGGACGGCGACCTGGCCCGCCGCCGCGGCCTGGTCACCGAGGTCGGCAAGCTGGCCGACCCGATCGCCGACAAGGCCCTGACCGGCACCGCGCTGGTCGGGCTGTCGGCGCTGGGCCTGCTGCCGTGGTGGGTGACGGTGGTGATCCTGGCCCGGGAGCTGGGGATCACACTGCTGCGGTTCTGGGTGATCCGGCACGGGGTGATCCCGGCGTCGCGGGGCGGCAAGTACAAGACGTTCGTGCAGTCGGTCGCGATCGGGATGTACCTGCTGCCCCTGGACGACGCGCTGGCCACGCTGGCGGCCTGGGTCATGGGGGCGGCGCTGGTGCTGACCGTGGTCACCGGCGTCGACTACGTCACCCGCGCCCTGGCCCTGCGCCGGGCCGCGAGGTCCACCCCGTGAGCGCCCCCGACGGCCGGCCGATCGCGCCGGCCCCGGCGGCGCCGGCCCAGGCCGCGTCGGCTCAGGCCGGGTCGGCCCCGGCCGCGCCGGCCCAGACCGGGTCGGCTCAGGCTGGGTCGGCTCAGGCCGTGCTCGACGCGCTGGTCGCGGCCGGGGCGACGGTGGCGGTGGCCGAGTCCCTGACCGGCGGCCTGCTGACCGCGGCGCTGACCGAGCCGGCGGGCGCGAGCAAGGCGGTGCGCGGCGGCCTGGTGGTCTACGCGACCGAGCTCAAGGCGATCCTGGCCGGCGTACCCGTCCCGCTGCTGGACGCGGAGGGGCCGGTCAGCCCGGACGTCGCCGCCGCGCTCGCGGCCGGGGCCCGGGACCGGCTCGGCGCCACGTACGGGCTGGGGGTCACCGGGGTCGCCGGTCCCGACCCGCAGGGCGGCCGCCCGGTCGGCACCGTCTTCGTCGCCCTGGCCGGCCCCGAGCACGGCGCCGTGCGGGAGCTGAGCCTGACCGGGGACCGGGCCGCGATCCGGGCCGGCACCGTCGCCGCCGCCCTCGATCTCCTGCTCGACGCGGTCCGGCGGCGGGAAGCGGAATTGCCCGGGTGATTACATCGTTTCGCTTGTGGCGTACAGGGAGCCGCGGCCAGGCCGCGGCACGTTCCTAGAGGTACGGTGACGACACGAACGACGACGGGAGGGGCGCGCCGATGACATTGCTCCGCCGTGTTCTCGGGGACACGCTGCGCGGCCGTCGGCCGCGCCAGCGGCGGACGCTCCGCGAGGTATCGGGAGCGGCCCGGGTCAGCCTGGGCTACCTGTCCGAGGTCGAGCGCGGGCAGAAGGAGGCCTCCTCCGAGCTGCTCGCGTCGATCTGCGAGGCCCTCGACGTGAAGCTGTCCGACCTCCTGTCGGAGGTCTCGGAGACGATGCGCCGCTCGGAGCGGGCGGCCGAGGTGGCGCGGATGCCGGGACGGGTCACGATCCCGGCCCCGGCGCGGCCCGCGCGCCGGCCGGTGCCGGCCGGGGTCGGCGGTGCCGGTCCCGCGCCGGAGGAGGACTCGTTCGACGAGTCCTTCGAGGACGACTCCTTCGACGAGGCGGAGCTGGCCGACGTGCTGGGTCCGCCGCCGGAGCCGGCCCCGGCGACCGACAGCGTGGCCACCCCGCCCGGGCCGGGCGAGGAGCTGGAGCTGGACGACGTCGACCTGGCCGAGCTGGAGACCGGCGACGGTCTGGGCGAGCTGGAGGTGCTGATCGGGTTGACCGACCTGACCGGCCCGCACCAGGGGCGGTGCCTCGCGGCCGCGTAGGACACACGAAGTAGGGAGCCCGTCGGCGGACACGCTGGCGGGCTCCTTGCGTTCGGGGCGCCGGGGTGGCATCCATGGGGGGTGCCGGACCGTTCGCGCGACCCGCTGGACCATCTGATCCGTTCCACGGTGCCCACCGCGGTCGCCTCGGCGGCGCCGCGGCGCTCGGGCGGGACCCGGTCGCGGGCCGGCAACGCGATGGCGCGGACCCGGGCCGGCCTGCTGGAGGGGGCCCGGCGCGCGGTCGGCACCCAGGGCACCCGGCGCACCACCATGAACGACATCGCGGCCCAGGCCGGGGTGGCCAAGGCCACCCTCTACAACCACTTCCGGACCAAGGACGACGTGTGGTCCGCGCTGGTCGAGGCCGAGGTCCGGGCGGTCGCGGCCGAGTGCGCGGAGCTGGAGCTGGTCGACGCGCTGGCGCACGCGGCCCGGCGGCTGTCCGAGCACCCGGCGCTGCGCCGGGTCGCCGACGCCGAGCCGGTCGCCCTGGCCGGGCTGCTGGCCCGGCGGCCGACCGCGGCCGGCTGGCGGGCGGCCGAGGAGGCGGTGCGGTCCCGGCTCGCCGCCGACGGGCTCGCCGGCGACGACCTGGTGCTGCGCTGGCTCGCGTCCCACCTGGCCACCCCGGCCGCCACCCCCTCGAGCCGCACCGCGGCCGAGACGCTCGCCCGCGGCCTGCCCGTCGCCCCCACCGCCACCGAACGCGCCGTCTGACCCACCCGGTCCGCCCCCCCGGCCGTATCGCCCCGCCGCCTGCGGCCCGGCCGGCACGGGACCCGGGGGCCCCCGGCCGACCTCCTGCCGGCCCGCCGTCCGCCCGGGCGCCTGTGCCCGGCGGACAGCGTTCCGGCGGGGTCTCCCGGGGCGCTCGGACCGGGCGGGGAG
>DATINN010000011.1:0-6130 GCA_035474175.1 Mycobacteriales bacterium
CGGCTGTGGCGGCTGCGCCGGGACGTCGACCTGGACCGGCTGCGGGAGCTGGGCGTGCCGGTGGTGCCGTGGGGCGGCGCCGGCAGCCTGGACGCGGTGCTGCGCGACGCCGGCCGCGCCGCCCGCGCGGCCCGGGCGAGCCGATGATCATCCCGTCGCCGTCGGAGCTGCGCGGCTGGTCCCGGACCGCGCTGGCGCTGCGGCTGCTGATGCTGGTGTCCGGGTGCGGCGCGCTCGCGGCCGGGCTCGGCGCCGGCGGCCTCCCGCTGCTCGTGGCCGGGGCCGGCGCGCTCGGGCTGCTGGCCGCGCTGATCCGGCCCGGCGGTCTCGGTCCCGGGGTGGTCATCGGCGGGGCGGCCGGGGCCTGGCTGCTGCGCTACGGCGTGGACCAGCCGCCGGTGGCCGGCACGGTCGCGCTCACGCTGGCGCTGGGTCTGCACCACCAGGCCGCCGCGCTGGCCGCGGCGCTGCCGGTGCGGGCCGGGGTGCACCGCGACGTGCTGATCCGCTTCGCCCGGCACGGCGCGCTGGTGCTGGCGCTGACCGCGGTGGTGGCCGCGATCGCGCTCGGCATCACCCGGCCCGGGGGCTCGACGCCGCTGGAGCTGCTCGGCCTGGCCGCCGCGGTGGCCGCGATCACCGTGCCGGTCCTGCTCAGCCGCAGCCGTTAGGTCTTCCGTCACTGGGTAACCTCGGGCCATGCCCGACAGACCGCACATTCTCATCGTCGGCGGCGGTTACGTCGGGATGTACACGGCGCTGCGCCTGCAGAAGAAGCTGCGCCGCAACGAGGCCCGCATCACCGTCGTCGACCCGCAGAACTACATGACGTACCAGCCCTTCCTGCCCGAGACGGCGGCCGGGTCGCTGGAGCCGCGACACGTCGTCGTCCCGCTGCGCAAGGTGCTCAAGCACTGCCGGGTGGTGACCGGGATGGTGACCGGCATCGACCACGCCTCCCGGACCGCGACGGTGCTGCCGGTGGAGGGCCCGGCGGAGACCCTGGCGTACGACCAGATCGTGGTCGCCCCGGGCTCGGTCGTGCGGACCCTGCCGATCCCCGGGCTGGCCGAGGTCGGCATCGGCTTCAAGACCGTCGGCGAGGCCATCTACCTGCGCAACCACGTGCTGTCCCGGCTGGACTACGCGGCCTCGGTCACCGACGAGGCCCATCGGCGCAAGGCGCTCACGTTCGTGTTCGTCGGCGGCGGCTACGCCGGGATCGAGGCGTTCGCGGAGCTGGAGGACATGGCCCGCTACGCCACCCGCTACTACGACGACGTCAGCCCCGAGGACATGCGCTGGGTGCTGGTCGAGGCCACCGGGCGGATCCTGCCCGAGGTCAGCATGCCGATGTCCGAATACACGGTGCGCCAGCTGCTCAAGCGCAACATGGACATCCGGCTGGACACCCGGGTCGACTCGATGACCGACGGGCGGGTGGTGCTCTCCGACGGCGAGGAGTTCGACGCCGAGACGATCGTCTGGACGGCCGGGGTGAAGGCCAACCCGATGCTCACCCGCAACGACCTGCCGCTGGACGAGAAGGGCCGGCTGACCTGCTCGGCCGACCTGCGGGTGACCGGCGCCGACGGGGCCTGGAGCGCGGGCGACTGCGCCGCGGTCCCCGACCTGACCGCGGACAAGCCGGGCGTGTTCACCGGGCCGTCGGCGCAGCACGCGGTCCGCCAGACCAAGACGCTGGCGGCCAACATCGTCGCCACCCTGCGCCGGCGCAAGCTCGTCGACTACCGGCACAAGTACGTCGGGTCCGTCGCCAGCCTCGGTCTCTACCGCGGCGTCGCCGAGGTCTACGGGATCAAGCTGCGCGGGATCGTGGCCTGGTTCATGCACCGGACCTATCACCTGTCCCGGGTGCCGACCCTCAACCGCAAGGTCCGGGTGCTGGCCGACTGGACGCTGGCCATCTTCTTCCCGCGCGAGGTCGTCTCGCTGGGGCAGCTGCAGCAGCCGCGGCGCGAGTTCGAGCTGGCCTCGCTGCCCGACGCGCTGGCCAGCTCGGCCCGGGAGACGCGCTAGCCGACGGTGTAGACCGGCGGCCTCGCCTGCAAGCTGGTCAGGACGGCCGGCGTCTGTGCCTGCATCCACGCGATGACGTCCCGGTACGGCACGCACAGCGTCTCCGGCTTCCGGCACGTCTCCTGCACGAACGCCGCCAGCGCCTGCGTGTACGCGTTGCCGTTCCAGGAGTTGAAGTGGTTGCCGAGCACCAGCGGCGCCCGGTTGCCCCGGTACGTCGCCGCGTACATGGCCCGGTACGTCGCCAGCACCTGCTTCGAGCTGGCCGCGCTGTCGCGTGTGGACGGTGGGTTGCCGGTCTGCTTGACCCAGAAGTTGTAGTCCATCGACACCACGCCCGACCCGGTGCCGGCCAGCGGCACGTACGCCAGCGGGAACTCCCACAGGCCGTACTCGTCCTTGACCGGCCAGCGGATGCCGTTGGAGGTGCGGCTGGTGTCGTAGGTGAAGCCGCGGGCCCGCAGCGCCGGCTCCAGCTGGTCGGCCTTTCCTTCCAGGCACGGCGTCCGGCCGCCGCGGACCTCGGTGGCCGGCACGGTCAGATCCCGGTGGGCCGTCCAGAACCGGAAGAACTGGCTCAGCTCGCTCGTCCAGGCGGCCGTCGACCAGTCGCCCGCGGCCGGCTCCGACCCGGCGCAGAAGTGGCCGTTGTAGTGCGTCCCGATCTCCATCCCGGCCGCGTACGCGGAGTTCAGATCGGCGATCAGGGTCGTGACCTCGGCGGGGGTGTTCCAGCTCCCGAGCGAGCTCGCGCCCGGCCGGTGCCCCGGTCCGGTGTACTCGTCCCGGTGCGCCCGGTCCAGCAGGTAGACCCCGGACAGGAAACCGGTGAAGCGGGCGCCGGAGCGCTGCGCCACCCCGCGCCAGAACATCCACTTGTCGTGGTCGCCGGCCCCGTCGAAGGACACGATCACGAACTGCGGCGGCTTCTCGCCCGGCTTCAGCCGTACGGGGTCGAAGGCCGGGACGACCGCGGCCAGCGCGGCCGGGCCGGTCGGGGTGCCCTCGGCGGGTGCGGACGTACCGGATCGGCCGGTCGCGAGCACGACGCCCAGGGTGACGACGAGTGCCCCGGCCAGGACAACGTTGCTCCGCATCGCCACCTCCCGGCCCGGTACGGTGCGCAACATAGCGTCGCGGTCACACTGGGTGGTGGCAGCGCGCCGAGCGCCCTTCGTCCGATCTCGCGGCGCTTCTGCGGTGCGGGGCGCTTCTGCGGTGTGCGGCGCCGTGGCGGTGGGTGGCGCCGTGGCGGTGCGTGGCGCCTCAGCAGTGCACGGCGCCTCGGCCGGGTGCGGGGCGACGTAGGGTCTGGCCCATGACGCAGGTCGCCGACGCCGTCCGCGAGTGTGCCGAGGCCGCGCACGCCGCCGCCGGCAGCATCGCCGCCGCGAGCCCGGAGACGATCGACGCGGCGCTGGGCGCGATCGCCGACCGGCTGCTGCAGGAGTCCGCCCCGGTCCTGGCGGCGAACGCGGCCGACGTGGCCGCCGCCGACCTGCCGGCGGCGATGGTGGACCGGCTGCGCCTGGACCCCGACCGGCTGGCCGCGATGGCGCACCAGCTGCGGGTGCTGGCCGACGTGCCGCACCCGCAGTGGTCCCGCGTCGTCCGCGAGCTGCCCGGCGCGCTGGTGGAGGAGCGGCGCAAGCCGGTCGGCGTGATCGGCGCCAACTTCGAGGCCCGGCCCAACGTGGTCGTCGACATCGCCTCCCAGCTGCTGAAGTCCCGCAACGCCGGCGTGCTGCGGACCGGGTCGGCCGCGCTCGGCTCCGCGGCGGCCCTGCTGGACTCGGTGGTCGCGCCGGCGCTGGCGTCCTCCGGCCTCGACCCGGCCGCGATCCAGCTGGTCCGCGTGCCGGGCCGGGAGACCGCGCGGGCGCTGGTCGCGCAGCCCGGCCTGGTGCCGCTGGTGATCCTGCGCGGCAGCGGCGACAGCACCCGCTCGCTCACCGCCGAGGCCGCCCGGCACGGGGTCCGGACGCTGGCCCACGCCGACGGCGGCGGCGTGCTCTACCTCGATCGCGCCGCCTCCCGCGACACCGCGCTCCGGCTGGTCGAGGAGTCGCTCGACCGGCTCGGCGTCTGCAACCGGCTCAACCTGCTGCTCGTCCACCCCGAGCGCTGGGACGAGCTGGTCCCGGACGTACGGAAGGTGCTCGACCGGCTCGGCATCACCACCTCGGAGCCGCCGCACGAGCACCCGCTCGGACTGGAGTGGGCGCTGCAGGACGGCCGGGAGGCGACCGTCACCCTGGCCCCGGCCGACGGCCCGGCCGCCGCCGCCCGCCTCGCCGACGAGGCCACCTCCGGCCTGGCCGCCGGCATCGTCACCGACGACCCCGCCGCCGCCACCACCTTCCTCGACACCTACCGCGGCACCGGCGCCTTCTGGAACGTGACCACCCGCCTGCTCGACGGCTTCAAGCTGCTCGGCGTACCGGAGACCGGCATCAACGTCGACCACGTCCCCGGCCCCCGCGGCCCGGTCACCTTCCTCGACCTGCACCTACGCCAGTTCGTCGTCACGCCGCGCTAGCCTCACAGCGTTGCGCCCCCGTAGCCCAACGGCAGAGGCGGGCCCCTTAAAAGGGTCTCAGTGTGGGTTCGACTCCCACCGGGGGCACCCATTGGTCCTACTTCGTCCATGAAGTCACTACGAGCTCCGCCGCAGGGCTCAGGCGCGATGCCTGGACAAGGCCCGCTAGAAGCGACCCGCTCGCGCCCATCCGATGAGCGGCAGATCCGCGCGTCCCGGCGCCTCGCGACAATGAGTGTGTTCTCTAGGCCCGGTGTCGGCCGTGCCGGTCAGCGCCGGAAGGCGTCCTTGAACTTCTCCAGCGCCAACCTCAGGTTGCCGCCCCTCCGCTGCGCCTGGCCCTCTCGCGCCAGCTGGGGATCTCCGGTTGCCTCGCCGAGCCGCTGCTTCGCCCGCCCCGACACCGCTCTTGCCTTGCCTCGCATCTTGTCGCCCGCGGCCATGCTGGCCTCCTCATCTCGGGTTCTCGGTCATACCCATCAGGCACCAGCGGGCAACCGCGAAAGCACAAGCAGCGGCTTCGGGAACCGACACGACAACGGTCGACTCTAGACCGGATCAAGGGTCAACATCCCCGCAGCAGTCGGGCAACGATCTGACGACCCGGCCAGCGGCCGCGCGTCCCGCGTGCAGTGGGACAGGTGCGTGCATCCGTGGGATCAGTCGCGCAATCGTGTTGCCAGGTCTGGTGGACTCAGCAGGTGGGCTGGCTCGTGTTCCCGACCGCCGAGGTGCGCGGGTCGTACCTGGACGGTGAGCGGGAGCTGTCAACGGAGGAAGGTGCCGATCCGGCGTGGCTGGACCGGGCGGCGGCCGATTTCGAGGGGTTCGTCGATCGGCTCTTAGCGCCGGGCCGCTCGTGGGGCGTGCCGGTCACCCAGCTCTGGTACGTCGCCGGCGCGACCTACGTCGGTACCGTGGTCATCCGGCGCGAGCTGACCCCGGAGCTGGCCCGGGTCGGCGGGCACATCGGCTACCACGTCGTACCGTCGCACCGCCGGCGCGGGAATGCCGGTCGGATGCTCGCCGGCGCACTGGTCTTCTGCGCACACTTCGGTCTGCGTCAGGTGCTGCTCACCTGCGCGCCCACCAACGAGGCTTCCCGCAAGGTCATCGAGGCCAACGGCGGACAACCCGACGGCACCGCCGACGGCGAGCTCCGATACTGGATCCCCACCTCCGCCGTCCGCTGACGGAGACACGCCAGCAAGCGAGCCCTCAGCACCGAACAGCGGCAGGAGCGGGCGTTCCTCGGTAGGAGCGGCGAGCCGATCCCGACCGACCGGTCTGCGACACCTCGCCCGCGAAGCTAACCGGCCTCTGCTGGCGCCACGGCGACGGCGTCGATCGATATCAGCAGCCCTCGAGGTAGCTTCACGTTGGCGGGCGCGGACCGGGCCGGCGGCGGGTCCGGCATGTGCCGGGCGTAGACCTCGTTCAGCCGGGCGAAGTCGTCCACGTCCGAATAGAAGATCGTGACCTTGACCAGGTCGGCCATCGACGCTCCGGCGGCTTCCAGCACGCGGGCGAGGTTCCGCAATGCCTGCTCGG
>DATINN010000012.1:0-2691 GCA_035474175.1 Mycobacteriales bacterium
TCCAACTGATCAGCGGCCAGACAAGCAAGGCCGCGCAAGAGAACGTCCCGTTCTCGATTGACACGGCCACAAGCGAGATCAAGGTAACGGTTCTAGATAGCAGCTGGGGGAACCAGGCACTAGGTACGAAGATTGACCGACACCGGCGACCGGAACCCGCGCCCGAGCACCGCCAGCCCGGCCGCCGCCCACCCCAGCCGGCCCGTGTACGCCACCACGTCGCCGGGCCGCGCCCCGGCCCGGGTCACCGGCGCCCGGCCGCGCAGGTCGCCCAGGGCCGTCACCGCGATCATCAGCACGTCGGCGCGGACCACGTCGCCGCCGACGACCCGGGCCCCGAGCGGGTCGCACTCGGCCCGCATCCCGTCGGCCAGCCCTTCCAGCCAGGCCACGGGCGTGTCCGGTGGCACCGACAGCCCGACCAGCAGCCCGGTCGGCACCGCGCCCATGGCGGCGAGGTCGGCCAGGTTCTGGGCCGCGGCCTTGTGCCCGACGTCCTCCGCGGTCGACCAGTCCCGGCGGAAGTGCCGGGTGTCGACCAGCAGGTCGGTCGTCGCCACCACCCGCCCGTCCGGCGCGGCCAGCACCGCGGCGTCGTCCCCCGGCCCGAGCACCGGCGCGGCCGCCGTGCTCCCGGCGAAGCGCGCGGTCAGCCGGCCGACGAGCCCGAACTCACCGACCTCAGCGACAGTGATGGCACGTGTCCTCTCGATGAGATCGCGGGGTGACGACTGCGGTAGATTTTCCACCCTCCCCGCATCCGTCCAACGAAGGGCTCGCCGTGGTCCAGGCCTACATCCTGATCCAGACCGAGGTCGGCAAGGCGGCCGCGGTCGCGACCACGATCGCCGAGATCGACGGCGTCACCCAGGCGGAGGACGTCACCGGGCCGTACGACGTGATCGTGCGGGCCGAGGCCAACAACGTCGACGAGCTGGGCAAGCTCGTGGTGGCCAAGGTCCAGGCCGTCAACGGCATCACCCGCACCCTGACCTGCCCGGTCGTGCATCTCTAGACTGGCCGGGTGACCACGGCGACCGAGCGTCCCGCGCCGCCCCGGCGCCCACGCCGGTCGCCGGCCTGGCTGGCCACGATCGTGGCCGTGCCGGTCACGGCGGTGCTCCTGCTGGTCGCGATCGTGGCCGCGAGCCGCGGCGGCCGCTCCGACCCGGCGCCCGCGCCGACGCCGGCCGCGACGTCCGGCGCCCCGCTGCCGGCGATCCGGGTGGCGGCCCCGCCGGCGCCCGACGCCGGCGGGCAGAAGGCGTGCCGGGAGCTGATCTCGGCGCTGCCCACCGACCTGGGCGACCTGCCGGCCCGGCCGGTCGACTCGCCCTCGCCGTACGTGGTGGCCTGGGGCGAGCCCGCGGTGACGCTGCGCTGCGGGGTGGCGCGGCCGCCGGCGTTCGTGGCGACCGCGGACGTGCAGCAGATCAGCGGCGTGGCCTGGTTCGCCGAGCGGCGCGGGCCGACGACGGCCTGGACGGTGGTCGACCGCCCGGTCTACGTCGAGGTGCTCGTGCCCGCGGCCGAGGCCAGCGGGCCGGTGGCCCGGCTCTCGACGGCCGTCGCCCGGTCCCTGAAGGCCCAGCCGCTCGACCCCGCCAACTGACCCCCGGGGCCGACTGACCCCCGGGGCCGACTGACCCCCGGGGCCGACTGACCCCCGGGGCCGGCCGACTGGCCGGCCCGGGGCCTGGCGGGACAGGGGTCCGGCGGGCCCGGGGCCTGGCGGGGCCGGGCCTAGCGGGACAGGGCCTAGCGGGACAGGCCCTAGCGGGACAGGGCCTAGCGGGACAGGGCCGTGGTGATCAGCCGGTCGAGCAGGGCCGGGTAGTCCAGCCCGCTCGCGGCCCACGCCTGCGGGAACACCGAGATCGGGGTGAAGCCCGGCATCGTGTTGACCTCGTTGACGGTCGTCTCCCCGTCCGGCCCGACGAAGAAGTCGACCCGGGCCAGCCCGGCGCAGTCCAGCGCGGTGAACGCGCGCGCCGCCTGCTCCCGCAGCCGCTCGGTCACCGCGGCCGGCAGGTCGGCCGGCATCTCCAGCGCCGACACGTCGTCGAGGTACTTGGCCTCGAAGTCGTACCACTCCCGGCCGCCCAGGAGCGTGATCTCGACCGGCACGCTCACGTCGGGAGCACCGCCGGCCAGCCCCTCCAGCACGGCCAGCTCGACCTCCCGGCCGGGCACGCCCGCCTCGACCAGCACCTTGGGGTCGACCGCGCGGGCCGCGGCCAGCGCCGCCGGCAGCTCGGCCCAGTCGGTGACCCGGCTGATCCCGATCGAGGACCCGCCGCGGGCCGGCTTGACGAACACCGGCAGCCCGAGCCGGTCCCGCTCCGCCGCCGACAGCGACCCGCCCGGCCGGACCACCGCGTACGGCCCGACCGGCAGCCCCTCGGCCGCCAGCAGCTTCTTGGCGAACTCCTTGTCCATGGCGACCGCGCTGCCCAGCACGCCGGAGCCCACGTACGGCACGCCGGCCATCTCCAGCAGGCCCTGGATCGTGCCGTCCTCGCCGAAGGGCCCGTGCAGGACGGGGAAGACGACGTCCACGCCGTGCAGCACCCGGGCGCCCTCGCCCGGCTCGACCACGACCAGCCCGCCCGCGGTCGGGTCGCCCGGCAGCATCACGGCCGTGCCGGTCTCGACCGCGGGCAGCTGCCGGCCCTCGATCCGCAGCGTCTC
>DATINN010000013.1:0-9663 GCA_035474175.1 Mycobacteriales bacterium
GCCCAGCTGTGGGCTCAGCGGGTGCCGGTGACCCGAGTGCGAGCACGCCGCGGCCGGGGACGACGGGCCAGGCCTGTCGGGGCTGCCCGGGCTGGCCGCGTTCACCGCCGACCTGCGGGACCGGGCCCGGGCCGGGGACGGCGCCGCGGTCGCCCAGGCCTACCCGTACGGCTGGGGGATGCAGGCGCAGACCGCGCTGCACGCCGAGCTGCTGCGGTCCTGGGGCAGCGCGCAGGACGTGCCCGAGGTACGGGAGGCGGGCCGGCTGGTCGAGTCGGTCGCGCACGCCTGGACCGGCCTGCGGGTCACCGCCGCGCACGGGCGGCGTGACCCGGTCGCCGCCGCGCCGGAGCTGGACCACCACGCCGCGGCGCTGCGCCGCTGCTACGAGATCGCGGTCGAGGGCATCGCCCGCGCCGAGGAGGCACTGTGAGCGTCCCGACGGCCGGCGCCACCACCCCCGTACGCCGGGGTGGCCGGGGCGGCGGCGAGCCGGGCCGGCTGGCCGCGGTGGGCGGCCGGCCGGCGGTGGCCCGGGAGCTGCGGTCGCTGCCGTGGCCGGTCGTGACCGAGGCCGACCGGCAGGCCGTGCTGGACGTGCTGGCCGGCGGCCGGCTTGTGTCCGATGTGGACGGTGAGACCGCGGTCAGCCGGCTGGAGGCGGCCTGGGCGGACCGGGTCGGCGTCGGCCACTGCGTCGGCACCTCCAACGGGACCACCGCGCTCACCCTGGCCCTGGCGGCGCTCGGCATCGGCCCCGGTGACGAGGTGATCGTCCCCGCGCTGAGCTTCATCGCCACTGGGCTGGCCCCGCTGCACCAGCTCGCGGTGCCGGTCTTCGCCGACATCGACCCGGTCACGTTCACCCTCGACCCGGCCGCCGTGGCGGCCGCGATCACCCGGCGGACCGCGGCGATCCTGCCGGTGCACCTGCACGGCCAGCCGGCCGACATGGCCGCGCTGGGCCCGCTCGCGGCCGCGCACGGCCTGGCCGTCCTGGAGGACGCGGCCCAGGCGCACGGAGCGACGGCAGGCGGCCGCCCGGTCGGCGGCCTCGGCGTGGCGGGCGCGTTCAGCCTCCAGGTGACGAAGAACCTGCCCACCTGCGGTGAGGGTGGCCTGCTCACCACCGACGACGCCGAGCTGGCCCGCCGGGCCCGGATGGCCCGGGAGTTCGGCGAGATCATCGAGCCCGGCGCCGACCGCGACTACGTGTCCCACTCGCTGGGCTGGAACGCCAAGCTGAGCGCCGTCCAGGCCGCGTTCACGCTGTCCCAGCTGGACCGCTTCGACGCGTACGAGCGGACCCGGCAACGCACCGTCCGCGCGTTCCTGGACCGGCTGGCCGGCCTGCCCGGGCTGGTCGTGCCCACGGTCGCCGCCGGCACCACGCACGCCTGGCACATCCTCCGGTTCCGGCTCGACCCGGCCGACCCGCGGCTGGACGGCGCGCTGGACGGGGTGAGCCCGGCCGGGTTCCGGGCCGCCGCGCACCGGTTGCTGCGGGCCGAGGGCGTGCCGGTCTCCCGCTACCAGCTCATGGCGCTGCCGGACCAGGCGGTGTTCCGGGAGCGGACCGGGTTCGGCGGCCTGCCGTGGTCGGCGCTGGGCGGGCGTGAGCCGCAGCCACCCCACCCGGTCACCGACGCAGTGGTCGCGGACTCCCTGACCCTGCAGAAGCGGCACCTGAACCCGGATGCGGGACCGGCGCTGCAGGCGTACGCGGACGGGTTCGCGAAGGTGTGGGACCACCTGGACACGGTGGCCGTGCTGGCCCGCGCGGCGGAGCGGGCCCGATGAACGCGCCCACCGCCGACCCGGTCCTCGCCGACGTGGCGCTGCGGATCCGGCGGCACGTGGTCGACGCCTGCGCCGGGCCGGAGGGCGGCCACCTCGGCGGCTCGCTGTCCTGCACGGACCTGCTGGTCGCGCTGTATTTCCGCGTGCTGCGGGTGGATCCGGCCGACCCGGACCACCCCGACCGGGACGTGTTCCTGCTCAGCAAGGGCCACGCCGCGATCGCCCTCTACGCGACGCTGGCCGAGCGCGGCTTCTTCGACCCGGCCGAGCTGGCCGGGTACGGGCGGCCCGGCAGCCGGCTGATGGCCCACCCCGTCCGGACCGTGCCCGGGGTCGAGCTGCCCACCGGCTCGCTCGGCCACGGGCTCGCCCTCGGCCTCGGGTTCGCCCTGGCCGGCCGCCTGTCCGGTGTCGACCGGCGGACGTTCGTGCTGCTCGGCGACGGCGAGCTGCAGGAGGGCTCGGTGTGGGAGGCGGCACTGGTCGCGGCCGCCCAGCGGGCCGACCGGCTGGTCGCGATCGTCGACGCCAACGGACTGCAGCTGACCGGCGCGGTCGAGGACATCGGGGGCCCGCAGCCGATCGGCGAGCGCTGGGCCGGCTTCGGCTGGGCCGTCCGGTACGTCGACGGGCACGACACCGACGCGGTCGCCGCCGCTCTCGACACCGCCCCGTGGACGCCTGGCCGGCCGAGCGTGCTGGTGGCCCGGACCGTGAAGGGGCAGGGGGTGCCGATGGTGGCCGGGAAGGTCGCGGGCCACTACGCGACGCTCTCGCCCCCGCTGCACGCCCGGGCCGTCCGAGGCCTGCGCGGGGCGGGGGAGCGGCCGTGACGATCGCGGAGACCCGGCCGGCACCGGTGTCGGCCCGTACGGCCTACCGGGACTGGCTGCTGGCCCGGATGGCCACCGACCCGCGGGTGGTGTGCCTGGACACCGACACCGGACTGTTCACCGGCGCCGACTTCGGCCCGGCCACCGGCCGCTACCTCAACCTCGGCATCGCCGAGCACGCGCTGATGGGCGTCGCGGCCGGCCTCGCCGCCTCGGGCTGGCGGCCGTACGTGAACACGATGGCCGCGTTCGCGGCCGCCCGTGCGGTCGAGGCGGTCAAGATCGACATCGCCTACAACGCGTTGCCGGTGCGCATCGTGGCCACCCACGGCGGGGTCGCGGCCGGGCACCTCGGTCCCACCCACCACGCGCTGGAGGACCTGGCCGTGCTGCGGGCGCTGCCCAACGTCACCATCGCGGTGCCGGCGGACGTGCCGGGGACGACCGCGCTGCTGGACGCGACCGCGGAGCTGCCCGGGCCGGCGTACCTGCGGCTGGGCCGCAAGGCGACCCCGGAGCTGCCCGGGCTGCCGGTCCCGCGGCTGGGCGAGCTGCAACGGGTCAGGCCGGGTCGCCGGGTGGTGCTGGTCGCCACCGGGCCGCTGCCCGTGCTCGCCGCGCTGGGCGCGGAGGACCTGCTGGCCGCGGCCGGGATCGAGACCGGCGTGCTGCACGCGCACACGCTCAAGCCGTTCGACGGCCCCGCCCTGGTCGCGCAGACCGCCGGGGCCGAGCTGGTCGTCACCGTCGAGGAGCACTGGGCGGCGGGCGGGCTCGGCTCGGCCGTCGCCGAGGTGCTGGCCGAGGCCGCCCCGGGACCACGGCTGGTCCGGGTCGCGGTGCCGGACGAGTTCGTCGGGACGGTCGGCGGCCAGGAACACCTGCTGGCCGAGCGGGGGATCGACGCGGTCGGCGTGGCCGGCCGCGTCCGGGCCGCGCTCGACCCGTACCACCCCGCCGGGGGACAGCCTCATGCGAAGGAGACGCCATGACCGCCACCACCACGTCGACCTGCCCGGAGTGCGACAGCCCGGTCGCGCTCGCCGCGACGCCGCGGCTGAGCGAGATCTTCGAGTGCGCCGACTGCCACGTCGAGCTCGAGGTGCTCTCCACCGACCCGGTGCTGCTCGCGCTCGCCCCCGAGGTCGAGGAGGACTGGGGCGAGTGAGCGCCCTCCCGCCGATCGCCGTCCTCGCCTCCCGCGTCCGGGTGGACGAGAAGCGGCTGTTCGACGCGCTGGAGGCACGCGGCGTCCCCTGGGAGCAGGTGGACACCCGGTGGCTGTGGAGCCGGGCGGGCGCGCCCCGGCCACCGTGGCGGGCCGTGCTCAACCGGGAGATCGGCCAGGCCCGCGCCCTGTACGCGGCTCACACGCTCGAGTCGCTGGGCGTCCCGGTGCTCAACCGGTCGGCGGCCACGGAGGTCTGCGGGGACAAGTGGCGGACCACGCTGGCACTGCGCGAGGCCGGCCTGCCGCACCCGGCGACCGCGCTGGCGCTCACCCCCGAGGCCGGGCTGGCCGCGCTGGCGGAGCTGGGTTACCCGGCCGTGGTGAAGCCGCTGGTCGGGTCCTGGGGCCGGCTGGTCACGCCGCTGCCGAACGAGGCGGTGGCCGCGGCCGTGCTGGAGCACATCGCCGCGCTGCCCGGGCCCCAGTCCCACCTCGTCTACGTCCAGGAGCTCGTCCGCGACCCGGACGCCCCCGGCCGGGACCTGCGCGCGGTCGTCGTCGGCGGTGAGCTGCTGGGGGTGACCGAGCGGCGCGGCGTGGGCTTCCGGGCCAACGTCGCCCGCGGCGCCCGCAGCACCCTGATCGAGCCCGCGCCCGAGCTGGCCAAGCTGGCCGTGGCCGCCGCGGCCGCGGTGGACGCGGACCTCGCCGGCGTCGACCTCATCGAGGACGCGGCCGGCCGGCTGCTCGTGCTGGAGGTCAACGACCGGCTGGAGTTCGGCGGCTTCCAGGCCGGCGCGGGTGACCGGGTCGACGTGGCCGCCCGGATCGTGGACCACCTGGTGGCGGGGGCGGCGCCGTGATCCGGGCGGCGGTGGCCGGCGGGTCCGGCTACATCGGCGGGGAGCTGCTGCGGCTGCTGCTCGGCCACCCGCAGGTCGAGCTGGTCGCGACGACGTCGACCCGGCTGGCCGGCCGGCGGGTCGACGGCCTGCACCCCAACCTGCGCGGCCTGACCGGGCTGGCGTTCGTGGCGCCCGCGGACCTGCCCGACTGCGACGTGCTGTTCCTGGCCACCGGGCACGGCCGGTCGGCGGCCGCGATGGCCGGCTGGTCGCTGCGGTCCAAGCAGGTGATCGACCTGTCGGCCGACTTCCGGCTGCGCGACCCGGCCCGGCACGCGGAGTTCTACGGCCAGCCCGCCGCGCCCGACCTGGTCGCGGACTTCGTCTACGGGCTGCCCGAGCTGCACCGGGACCGGCTGCGGACCGCCGACCGGGTGGCCGCACCCGGCTGCATGGCCACTGCCGCGATCCTGGCCCTGCACCCGCTGGCCGCGGCCGGGCTGGTGGCCGGGCCGGTCACCGTGGACGCCCGGACCGGCTCCAGCGGTTCCGGCGCGGCCGCCGGCCCGGAGAACCTGCATGCCGAGCGCAGCGGCGCGTTGCGGGTGTTCGCCCCGCTGCGGCACCGGCACGAGGCGGAGATCGCCCAGGAGACCGGCCTGGCCGTACGGATGACGGCGACCGGCGTGGAGGCCGTCCGCGGCGTGCAGGTGGTCTGCCGGCTCACCCTGCCGCCCGGGCCGGGCCTGGAGCGCGAGGTCCGGCGGCTCTACCGGGCCGCGTACGCCGACGAGCCGTTCGTCCGCGTCGTCGCGGCCCGCCGCGGCGGCTACCGGCTGCCCGAACCGAAGATCCTGGCCGGCTCCAACTTCTGCGACGTCGGCTTCGCTGTGGACGACGCGACCGGCGACGCGGTCGCGGTCGCGGCGCTCGACAACCTCGTCAAGGGCGGCGCCGGCAATGCCGTCCAGAGCCTGAACCTGCGGCACGGCTGGCCCGAGCGGACCGGTCTGGAGTTCCCCGGCCTGCACCCGGTCTGAGTCCGCGCGAACCCCACCAGCAACCGAGAGGAGCGTACGGCGATGTCCGAGCTCACCGTCGTCAAGTGCGGCGGCAATCCCGCCGTCGACGCCGGGGCGGTCTGCGCCGGTCTGGCCCGGCTGCACCGGGCCGGGCACCGGGTCATCCTGGCCCACGGCGGCTCGGCCGAGATCGAGCGGCTGGCCGGACGGCTCGGGGTGCCGAGCCGGCGGCTGGTCGGACCGGACGGGGTGTCCGCCCGCTACACCGACGAGGCGATGCTCGAGGTGGTCACCCTGGCCCTGGCCGGCTCGGTGCAGGGCCGGCTGACGACCGCGCTGGCCGCCCACGGGGTGCCCGCGGTCGGGCTGACCGGTCTGGACGGCGGCCTGCTGCGGGCCCGGCGCCGGACGGCCCAGCGGGCCGTGCTCGACGGCCGCCGGGTGCTGGTCCGGGACAACCACAGTGGCCGGCTGGCGGGCGTCGACGCCGGGATGCTGCACGCGCTGCTGGCCCCGCGCGCGGAGGGTGGCGCGGGCGTCCTGCCGGTGGTGTCGCCGCCCGCGCTGGCCGAGGACGGCCGGCCGGTGAACGTGGATGCCGACCGGGTCGGGGCCGCGATCGCCGCCGCGACCGGGGCCGACCGGCTGGTGCTGCTCACCGGCGCGCCCGGGGTGCTGGCTGACCCGGCCGACGAGACCTCGCTGCTGCCGCGGCTGGCGCTGGACCCGGCCGGGCCGCCGCCGTACGTGGGGGGCGGGATGGGCATCAAGCTGGTCGCCGCCCGCGAGGCGCTGGCCGCCGGCGTCCCGGTCGTCGTCGTGGCCGACGGCCGCGGTCCGGACCCCGTCGGCGCCGCGCTGGCCGGCGCCGGCACCCGGGTGACCCTGCGGCCGGCCGAGGTGGCGTGATGGTGGTCGGCGACGCGGTCGCGGTCGGGCTGCTGCGCGGGATGGTGGAGATCCCCTCGCCCTCCTACGACGAGGTGCACCTGGCCGCCGACCTGGTCCGCCGGATGCGCGAGCTCGGTCTGCGCGCGCACGTGGACGAGGCCGGCAACGCGATCGGCACGGTCACCCGCGGCGACGGGCCGACGATCATGCTGCTCGGCCACCTCGACACGATTCCCGGCCAGCTGCCCGTCCGGTCCATGGACGGCCGGCTCTACGGCCGCGGCGCCGTCGACGCCAAGGGCCCGCTGGCCGCGATGGTCTGCGCCGCCGCCGGGGCGGACGCGTTCCGCGGCCGGATCGTGGTCGTCGGCGCGGTGGAGGAGGAGACGCCCCGCTCCCGCGGCGCGGTGGCGGTGCGCACCGGGCACGACCGGCCGGACGCACTCATCGTCGGCGAGCCGAGCGGCTGGTCCACGGTCGTGCTCGGCTACAAGGGAAAGCTGGACCTGCGGCTGCGGGTGCGCTGCCCGGCCACGCACCCGAGCAACCCGTGCCCGAAGGCGTCGGAGCTCGCGGCCGCGGTCTGGCAGGACGCGGTCGCGCTGCTCGGGCCGGACGCCAGCCACGCCGCGTTCAACCGGGCCGCCGCGACGCTGGTCTCGGTGCACGGGGACACCACCGAGGCCGAGCTGGACCTGACCGTGCGGACCCCGCCCGGGTTCGACGCCGGCGGCTACCTCGGCGCGTTGCGGTCCCGGCTGCCCCGGTCCGGCCAGGGTGAGGCCGAGCTGCAGGTGCTCAACTTCGTGGCCGCCTGCCGGACCGACCGCCGCGATCCCGCCGTACGGGCCCTGTCGGCCGGCATCCGCAGCCAGCAGGGCCTGCCCCGGATGAAGGTCAAGACCGCCACCTCGGACATGAACACGCTGGCTGAGGCGTGGGCCATCCCGATGGCCACGTACGGGCCCGGCGACAGCGCGCTGGACCACTCCGACGACGAGCACATCGTGCTGGCCGACTACTTCCACGGCATCTCGGTGCTGACCGCCGCCCTGACCGAGCTCAACGACCTCACGACCACGGCCTGAGCGGGCCGGCAGACAGGAGCAATGATGGCCAAGCCGCCGGGCCGGGCGAGCCTGTGGCGCAACCCGGACTACGTGAAGTTCTGGACCGGCGAGTCGGTGTCCCAGGTCGGCAGCCAGGTCACGCTGCTGGCGCTGCCGCTGGCCGCGGTGCTGACGCTGGACGCGAGCCCGTGGCAGATGGGCGTCCTCAACGCCGCGTCGTACCTGCCGTTCCTGCTGCTGACGCTGTTCGTCGGGGTGTGGGTGGACCGGGCCCGGCGGCGGCCCGCGATGGTGGCCAGCGCGCTCGGCCGCAGCGCGGTGCTGTTCAGCATCCCGCTGCTGTCGGCGGCCGGCCTGCTCGGCATGGGCTACCTGTACGCGGCCGCGTTCGTGCTCGGCGTGCTGACCGTGGTCTTCGAGGTGACCTGGCAGGCCTACCTGCCCACGCTGGTGGACCGGGACGAGCTGGTCGAGGCCAACAGCACGCTGCAGGTGTCCACCTCGGCGGCCCAGGTCGCCGGGCCGGCGCTGGCCGGCTGGCTGGTCGCGCTGCTCACCGCGCCCGTCGCGCTGCTCGTCGACGCCTGCTCGTTCCTGGTCTCGACCGCGACGCTGGCCGCGATCCGGCGGCCGGAGCCGGCCCGGGAGGTGCCGGCCGCGGACGGGACGCCGAAGGAGCCGGTGCTGCGGAGCATCCGCGCCGGCCTGCGGTTCACGCTCGGGGACGCCCGGCTGCGCGCCTGCGTGCTGGAGGCGGGCACGTACAACCTGTTCTGGCTGGTGCTGGAGACCACCTTCCTGCTCTACGCGACGCACCGGCTCGGCATGTCGCCGACCCTGATCGGTGTCGTGCTCGGCGGCGGCGCAGTCGGTGCGCTGCTCGCCGCCACGGTCGCCGGCCGGCTGTCGGCCCGCCTCGGCATCGGCAACACGGTGACGCTGTCCATGGTCGTCGGCTGCGCGGCGCCGCTGCTGGTGCCGCTGGCCGGCGGGCCCCGGCCGGTCGAGGTCGGCCTGCTGGTGCTGTCGTTCTTCGTCGGCGGGGCCGGCAGCACGGTCGCCAACATCCAGGTGGTCAGCCTGCGGCAGGCGATCACGCCCGATTCGATGCTCGGCCGGATGAACGCGAGCTACCGGTTCGTGTCCTGGGGCACGGTGCCGGTGGGCGCGCTGCTCGGTGGCTGGCTCGGCTCCGCCGCCGGGCTGCGGGCGGCGCTCGTGGTCGGCGCGATCGGCGTGCTCGCCTCGGCGCTGTGGATCGTGTTCTCCCCGATCCGCTCGCTGCGGGAGCTGCCGCCCCCCGCCGACGCCGCCACCACACCGCCGGGCGGCGACGAGACCGGCCCGACCCTGCAGCAGACGCACTGACGAGGAGATCGGCATGACCGAGACGGTGACCCTGCGGGCGCTCCCGGAGACGGGCGGCAGCCCGGCGGCCACGGTGCTGGCCGCGGCGGCCGCGTACCTGGCCCGGTACGGGGCCGACCGGGCGCTGGTCGCCGGTCCCGCCCTGGCCGCGCTGATGGGCGCGGCCGCGACCGGTCCGCGGGCGGTGGACGCGACCGGGGCGGCGACCGTGGCCGAGCTGGTCCGGGCGGTCCGGGCGGGCGAGCCGGCGCCGGCCGACCCCGGCCCCGACTCGGTCGCGGTCGTGCTGGCCGGCGAGCCGGCGCTCCCGGCCGGGACGGTGCTGCGGGTCGACCCGAGCGGGGCGGTGGAGCTGGACCGGGCGGCCAACCGGCTGGCGCACGCGCTGGTCGCGGCGGGCGCCGGGCCGGACCGGCTGGTCGCGCTGGACGGGCGGCGCACGCCCGCCGGGATCACCGGGATGCTGGCGGCCTGGCGGGCCGGCGCGGCCTACCTGCCGCTGGACCCCGGCTACCCGCGCGCCCGGCTCGGCTACCTGCTCGCCGACGCCGCCCCCGCGGTGCTGCTCGCCGCCGGCTGGGACGGCGAGCTGCCGGCCGGGACGGTCCTGCTCGACCCGGCCACGGCCGGCGCCGGCGAGCCGGCGGAGCCGCCGCCCGGCGC
>DATINN010000014.1:0-10580 GCA_035474175.1 Mycobacteriales bacterium
GGTCGAGGTCGAAGCGGACGCCGAGGGCGAGACCGAGACGACCAGCAGCGAGTTCGTCTGGGACGACGAAGAGGAGTCCGAAGCCCTGCGGCAGGCCCGCAAGGACGCTGAGCTCACCGCGTCCGCCGACTCGGTCCGGGCGTACCTCAAGCAGATCGGCAAGGTCGCCCTCCTCAACGCCGAGGAGGAGGTCGACCTGGCCAAGCGCATCGAGGCCGGGCTGTACGCGGCCGAGCGGGTCCGCCGCATGGAGGACGCCAAGCTGGCCGGCAAGAAGGGCGAGCAGGTCTCCCCGACGCTGCGCCGCGACCTGCTCTGGATCGTCCGGGACGGCGAGCGGGCCAAGAACCACCTGCTCGAGGCCAACCTGCGGCTGGTCGTCTCGCTGGCCAAGCGCTACACCGGCCGCGGCATGGCCTTCCTGGACCTCATCCAGGAGGGCAACCTGGGCCTGATCCGGGCGGTCGAGAAGTTCGACTACACCAAGGGCTACAAGTTCTCGACGTACGCGACGTGGTGGATCCGGCAGGCCATCACCCGCGCGATGGCCGACCAGGCCCGCACCATCCGCATCCCGGTGCACATGGTCGAGGTCATCAACAAGCTCGGCCGCATCCAGCGCGAGCTGCTCCAGGACCTGGGCCGCGAGCCCACCCCGGAGGAGCTGGCCAAGGAAATGGACATCACCCCGGAGAAGGTGCTGGAGATCCAGCAGTACGCCCGGGAGCCCATCAGCCTCGACCAGACCATCGGCGACGAGGGCGACTCGCAGCTCGGCGACTTCATCGAGGACTCCGAGGCGGTCGTCGCGGTCGACGCGGTGTCCTTCACGCTGCTGCAGGACCAGCTGCAGTCGGTGCTGCAGACGCTGTCCGAGCGCGAGGCCGGCGTGGTCCGGCTGCGCTTCGGCCTCACCGACGGGCAGCCGCGCACGCTGGACGAGATCGGCCAGGTCTACGGGGTGACCCGGGAGCGGATCCGGCAGATCGAGTCCAAGACGATGTCCAAGCTGCGGCACCCGTCGCGGTCCCAGGTGCTCCGGGATTACTTGGATTGAGCCCTCTTTGCGAGGCGGCCCGCACCCTTCCCGGCGCGGGCCGTTTCGCTGTGTTTGACCCGGCCACGGCCGTGGCCTGGGACTTCGCGGACGTTCGCGGCGAGGCGGCGACCGGTTCACCGTCTTTCTTGAGACAATCGTCTCCTGTTCGCGGCTGGCTGAACGGGGAACGAGGGCCCATCGTGGGTAGTTGCACCAGCGTGACCGACAACCGGAAGGGAACGCCGTGACGCCGACCATGACGCCCACGACCCTCCCTGCACCGCCGTCTGCGGGAGACCGCTGCGACCGCTGCAGTGCTCAGGCCAAGATCCGCGTCGTCCTTCCCGGCGGCGGCGACCTCGTGTTCTGCGGACACCACGCCCGCGCGTACGAGTCGACCATTCGCGAGGTCGCGGCCGAGGTCGTGAAGGCAGAGGACTAGACCGCTCTTTCATAGATCGCACGAGGCCGCCCGGGTCACCGCCCTGGGCGGCCTCTGCTTGTCCCCAGGCCCTTGTCCCGGCGTTCGCCGCGGGCCGGTTTGGCCGCTACCAGCCCAGCTTGGCCGGGGTGTCCAGGCCGTTGGCCCGGGCGTAGTCGGCCAGCTGCTCGTCGAAGGACGGGGCCGAGCCGAGATGGAACGCGGCGCCGGAGTCCTTGACCACCACGACCGGGCCGGCGCCGGGACCGGCCGCGTCGGCCGGGTCGCGGGTCTCGAACCAGCGGGCCGTGTTCCAGGCCCAGACCCAGCCCCAGCCGATGTCGGCGACGTCGGCGTCGTCGACCAGCCGCAGCGGGAACTCCGCCGAGGAGAAGCTGTCCAGCTCCGCCTGCGCGGCCGCGCGGCCCTCGTCGAGGTCCATGGCGCTCCTCACGTCGTCACTTCGTGCGCAGCAGCTCGAGGCCGCCGGTGTAGTTCTCCAGACGGGCGAGCTTGCCGGTCTGGCCGTCGAGGAAGAAGATCCGCCCGTTGCGGTTCACGACATTGAACACGTGGCCCGCGACCGGCATCCCGCCGGGGCCGGTCCGCATCCCGTGGATGATCCCGCGGGCGCCGTCCCCGGCGTTGTGCAGCTCCCGGGCGATGTCGTCGTAGCTGCCGACCGACGTGAACGTGTTGGTCGTGCCGGTGGCGTTGGCGATGTTCTGCTTCCAGGCCGGGCTGGACATCGCGTCGCCGGTCACCCGCTCGATCGCCCGGGTGTCCTTGGTCAGGCCGGCCAGCTGCTTGTCGACGGCGGTCACGCAGCTCTGGCAGTTGTTCTGGAAGCCCCAGCCGCCGACCCGAGGGTGCGCGCCGTCGGTCGCCTTGGTCAGCCGGAACAGCGGGTTGGTCCCGGACAGCTCCGGGAAGAAGCGCTTGACCACCGAGTTGCCGGCGGTGCCCTCGTGCACCAGCGTCGAGCCCAGGCCCTTGGCCGGGTTGCCCTTGGCCAGCTTGGAGACGGCGCCGGCGACGTCCTCACCGCCGGCCAGCAGTTTCTCGCCGGAGGCGAGGGCGCGCTCACCGGCGACGAGGCCACGCTCCCCGGCCACGGCGGCCTTCACGCCCTTGAGCCCGGACAGGATCTTCCCGCCCGGCAGGAACGTCAGCGCCGCATCGATCCCGATCGACGCCCACGACCCCTTGCCGGTGGCGACCTTCAACGCCACGTCGATCGCCAGCGCCGCCCCCGCCGTCAGCAACGCGAACGGCGCCAGGAACTGCAACCCCGGCACCAGACTGAGCACACCCAGCACCGCGGAGATGCCCTTGAGGACCGAGGAGATCTTGGCCAAGGCGTCGGCGTGATCAGCGATCCAGCCCTTGACCGAGGACCACGCCCGCGACAACCACCCCGGCTCCTTGTACGGCGCATCCGCGACATCGCGGATCCGTCCCGCGGCCGTCGACGCGGCCGACCGGTGCTCGTCCCGCAGGCGCCGGGCCTGCGCCAGCACCTCCTGCAGATCCGAACCCAGAGTCGTCGCCGTCGACCGGGCCGAGTCGTACTGGTCCTTCAACCGGGCGAACTCCGGACTGCCCGACGGCGCCGTCCGACCCGCCAGCCGGTTCACCTCGGCCACCGCCGCCTGCTCCCAGCGGCGCAGCTCGGCCGCCCGGACCTCCAGCTCCTGGGCCCGGCGCTGGCGGGCGGTCAGGCCGGTGCTCCAGTCCGACAGCGTCTGCGCGGCCGTCCGGTGCGAGCGGGCGGCCAGGTCGAGGTCCCGCGGCAGGTCCTTCAGCTGGCCCCGGAAGGCGTCGGCGGCGTCCCCGGTCCAGCCGGAGGAGTTCAGCCGGGACACGTTCGCCGAGGCATCACCGAAGACCTTGCCGGCGCCGGACACGTCCGCGGCGGCCGCGCTCACCGCCCCCGCGTCGCCGGGCGCGGGGTCGAACCCGAGCGCCGGGAACTCCCGTGTCGCCATGCCCACCTCCGGCTCGTCGTCGGATGGCAGGCTAGCGCAGATTCTCCGGTTTGTGTGGAATGTCCGGGGCGATGACTAACCCACGTAACACCGGGGGAACAATGACGGAGCAAGGTAGAGGCAGAGGCCGTCCGCCCGGGCGCCCGCCGAGAGGGGAGAGCCCGATGACTCCGACCCTTATCCCGGACACCGTCGCCGACATCCTGACCGCAGCCGACCGATGCGACCGCTGCGGCGCCCGCGCCACGGCTCGCGTCACCCTCTCCGGCGGGGGTGAGCTGTTCTTCTGCGGCCACCACACCCGCCGGTACGACTCGGCGCTGCGCGCCGTCGACGCCGCGGTGATCAGCTCTCCCTGAGTCTCCACGTCGCCCCAGGCCCGAGCCCCAGGTTCGGGCCTGGTCAGCGACGCCCCGATCACCGCCCGGGGGGTGGCGACGTGCTATTCGCCCCCGGGGTCGACGCACAGGCCAGCTCCCCGAGCACCCGGCCGCGCGACCAACGTCCCGGCGTTCCGATCGAGAGCTGTTCGGCGGCCGGGAATCGCGGACGAGCCGGCCGTTCCGGGCCGGGCGGGACGGGCTTTAGTTGTCGGGGACGAAGCCGATCGTGCCGGTCGGCGGCCCGGGCGGCGGGAGCGTCGTCCCGTCCTCGGCCAGGAACTCCAGCCCGGCCGCGATCCGCCCGGCGAACTCGGCGAACTCCGCCGCGTCCGCCACGTCCGGCGTGGAGAACGTCAGCACGGCCAACCACTCGTCGGCCGGCGGCGGCGCCGGGATCAGGTGCTGCACGATCACGACCTCCTGCCGCCGCGACGTCAGCGGCACCGGCACCTCCTGCCGGTTGACCACCCGCACGGTCTCCCCGTACGGGTGCTCGACACGGCGCACGTCCCGCTGCCCCGGGTCCTCCCCCGGCTCCGGGTCGGCGTCGCGGAAGTAGATCTCCAGCCCGTCGAGGTCGATCCCGCCGGCGAACCGGCTCCACGCCAGCGTCATGCTCGCGCCGATCATCTCCCCCGGCGACGCCCCCGTCCCGGCCAGGAACGAGGACAGGAACACCCCGGCCTCGCGGTGGTCGGCGACGATCCGCTGCAGCACCTGCCGGGCCCGGGCCCGATGCCGCGCCGCTCCCGGCACCCCGGCCGACCGCTCGTCCAGGAGCTGCTCGATCGAGGCGTCCGATGTCGCCGGATCGAGGTCGAGCGAGGTGAACTGGTCGGGCACGTCCAGCCGGAATCCGATCGCCGGCCGCGGCGCCGCCGGGTCGATCCCGACCTCCCGCTCCGGAGCGGTCACGACCTGCCCGCGGCCGCGTCCGCGATGGCCCCGTCGACCTGGTCGTATCCGTCCGCGGCCGAGGTGACCTTCTCCGCCGTCTTCTCGGCGGTCTCCTTGATCTTCTTCAACGAGTATTCCCACTTGTCCTTGAAGTGGTGCACCGCGCCGGTGAGGTCGCCGTCGCCGGTCTGGCCGTCGCCGAGCGCGTCCATGCCGTGCTGGGCGGTGCCCACCTTGTCGCCGATCGAGGTGAGCTCGCTGGACAGCGCGCGCAGCGTGCCGACCTCGACCGAGAACCCGTCTGCCATTGCGAAATCACCCGAATCCGGTCAATAGTGGCGTACCGGTCGATGATGCTATAGCGTCCGCGCCCGCAGGTCCACGACCGTACCGGGGGTGACACGGTGACCGTCCGGGAGTTCCCCGCGCTGGGCTTCGACCCCGCGCCGGGTGACGCCGGCGCGCTGGACGCGGCGGCCGCGGACGTCGCCGCCACCGGCAAGGTCTTCGGCGACGCCTCGGCGAACGTGTCCCGGCTCAACTCCTCCGGCTGGACCGGGGACGCCGCCGACGCCTTCCGGGGCCAGCTCAAGGACCTCCCCCGCGACCTCGACCTGGCCGCCCGCTCGCACCAGACCGCGGCCCGGGCCCTGACCGACTACCAGAGCGGGCTGGTGTCCCGGCAGCGCCGGGCCGCCGAGCTGGAGACCCGCGCCGCCGACCTCCGCCGCCGCGAGCAGTCCGCCGTGGCCGAGGTCAACCGCCTGGCCGGCCAGACCGCCCCCTCCGGCAGCCCCGAGTTCGCCCGCCTGAAATCCCAGTACGACTCGGCCCGCTCGACGGCGACGACTCTGGGTTCGGATCTGCGGGAGGTGCTGGCCCAGGCCCGGCGTCTGCATGACGAGCACCGTTCGGCCGCGTCGACGGCCGCGGGACGGATCCGCGATGTCGCGGATGCGCCGTACAAGGAGCCGGGGTGGCTGTCGCGGGCGTGGTCCTCGGTCAAGGGCTGGATCGCCGACCACGCCGACGCCCTGGCCAAGATCTCCTCGGTCCTCAAGGGCATCTCCGCGGTCCTCGGCGTGCTGTCCTTCGTGCCCGGACTGCAGTTCCTGGCCCCCTTCGCCATGGGCCTCGGCGTCGCCGCGCTGGTCATCGACGGGGCGCTGTGCCTGGCCGGCAAGGGCGACTGGAAGTCCTTCGCCCTCGACGTGGTGCTGACCGTGCTGCCGACCGGTCCGGTGATGCGGGCGGTCAAGCGGATCCCCGGTGTCACCAAGGCGCTCAAGGGCGCCAACGCGCTGATCCCGGCGTCGGTGAAGGGCAAGCTCTTCCGCGCCGTCGGCAACCTCCCGGAGGACGTGTCACCGACCCAGCTGAGCGAGGCCGCCAGCCGGATCAAGTCGGAGGTCGGGGAGCTCGGCGACGACATCATCGTGCAGGGCAGTCGGGCGGGGCATTCGGCCAAGCCGACCTCGGACGTCGACTTCGGGGTGCGCGTCGATCCGGACAAGTTCGACGACCTGGTCCGGCAGCGCTTCGGCAATCCCAACCCGGGCAGCGCGAAGGAACGCACCATGCTGCACGCCATGGAGACCGGCAAGATCCAGGCGGGCGAGGCCGGACTGCGCGGGCTGCGGCGCGGACTCGAGCAGGACCTGGGCAAGGAGGTCGACCTCTCGATCATCCGGCGGGGTGGGGCCTTCGACAACGAGCCGTGGCTGCCAGTTCAATGAGCGCCGTGTCCGACCGATACCGGGAGTGCTTCCTCCACGTCGACGCCGACGATCGGCACGAGGTCCTCGCCGCCTTGTCGCGCCGGCTCGGCGTCGTCCCCGACCGGCGGACCCTCACGGTGCCCGGCTTCGAGGTGGACGTCGTCGGCAACGACGACCGCGACGCCCCCTCGTTCCTGGGCTGGGCGACGAAGGTCGAGGTGTACGGCCAGTCCGCCACCGGTCCCGAGACCGTCCGGTTCGTGACCGGGCTGATGGAGTTCCTGCGGTCCGCCGGGCACCGGGTCGTCGCCGTGTGCGACTTCGAGGACGAGCTCCCCCAGACCGACCTCGACTGACGACTCCTACCAGGACTGCAGGGTGGCTATTCGCTGCTCGAGTTGCTCCACGGAGCAGACGGCGGTGGGGGGACCACCGCAGGAGCGGCGGAGATCGTTGTGGATCGTGCCGTGCTGCTTGCCGGTGCGGTGGTGGTACGCCGCGACCAGCGCGTTGAGCTGCTTGCGCAGCGCGGCCCGCCGCTCGTACGGGGCGACCGGCGCGACCGGCGCTACCACCGGGGCGGGCGCCTTCTTCTGCGCCGCGACCTGGCGAGCCTGCCGCGCCCGCAGCAGCGTCGCGACCTGGTCGGGGTCGAGCAGCCCGGGCAGGCCGAGGTAGTCCTCCTCCTCGGGCGTCCCCGGCGTCGCCCCGGTGCCGAAGGACGCCCCGTCGAAGATCACCTGGTCCAGGTGCGCCGACGCCCCCAGCGCCGTGAACGCCTTGTCCTCGTCGGTCTGCTCGTCCCGCCGGGCCTGCGCCGCCGCCAGCAGGTCGTCGTCCCAGCCCTCGTCGCCGTCCTCGTCCGCGCGCCGCCGCCCCAGCACGTGGTCCCGCACGGCCTCCAGCTCGCCCGCCAGCCGCAGCAACGGCGGCACCGAGGGCAGGAACACCGACGCGGTCTCCCCGGGCCGCCGGGCCCGCACGAAGCGCCCGATGGCCTGGGCGAAGTAGAGCGGGGTGGAGGCCGAGGTCGCGTAGACCCCGACGGCCAGCCGCGGCACGTCCACCCCCTCGCTCACCATCCGCACCGCCACCATCCAGCGGTCGTCGGAGGCGGCGAAGGACGCGATCCGCGCGGTCGACCCGCGGTCGTCGGAGAGCACGAGCGCCGGGGCCGAGCCGGTGATCTCCCGCAGCCGGGCCGCGTACGAGCGGGCGGCGGCCTGGTCGGAGGCGATGACCAGCCCGCCGGCGTCCGGCATCGACGCCCGCACCTGGGACAGCCGCTGGTTGGCCGCGGTCAGCACGGCCGGCACCCAGTCCCCGGCCGGGTCCAGCGCGGTGCGCCAGGCCCGGGCCACGTGCTCGGCCGTGCCGGGCTCCCCCAGCCGGGCCGACAGCTCCAGCCCGGCGCGGGTCCGCCACCGGGCCTCCCCCGAGTACGCCAGGAAGATCACCGGCCGGACCACGCCGTCCCGCAGCGCCTCGCCGTAGCCGTAGGCGTGGTCGGCGGCCGAGCGCAGCGCCCCGTCCGGCTCCGGCTCGTACCGGACGAACGGGATCGGGTTCTCGTCCGACCGGAACGGCGTGCCGGTCAGCGCCAGCCGCCGCGCCGCCCGCTCGAACGCCTCCCGCACCGCGTCGCCCCACGACAGCGCGTCCCCGGCGTGGTGCACCTCGTCCAGCACGACCAGCGTCCGGCGGTTGGCGGTGCGGGCCCGGTGCAGCGCGGGCGCCGCGGCCACCTGCGCGTACGTCACGACGGCGCCCCGGAAGTCGCGCGCCGTGGCCCCGTCGGCGTTGCGGAACGTCGGGTCCAGCGGGATCCCGTGCGCGGCCGCGGCCAGCGCCCACTGGTTCTTCAGGTGCTCGGTCGGCGTCACCACGGTGACCCCGGCGACGGTGTGGTCGGCCAGCAGCTCGGCCGCGACCCGCAGCGCGAACGTGGTCTTGCCGGCCCCGGGCGTCGCGACCGCGAGGAAGTCCGACGGCCGCCGGACCAGGTACGACGAGAGGGCCCGGCGCTGCCAGGTCCGCAGCGGCGGCGTGCCGGAACCGGGCGCGGGCACGGTCTGCGCGGCGGTCACGAGCCTCCCTGGAACGGCCGAAAGCACACGGCGGACAGCGATCACCCCCGCCGGAGAATCCCCGACGAGGGCTCCGCAACCCTACCGGGCGGCGGAGCCCGATCGGCGTGCCGCAGGGGTCCGGCGTGTCCGCGCACCCGAGTGCGGGCACACTTCCAGGTGATGACCGCCACCCGGGACCCGGTGACGCGGCGACGACGCCTGCCCGTCCTCGCCGTGCGCCAGGCGCTCCGTCGCGGCAGCGACCAGCAGCGCCGTGCCGCCGAGGCGGTCAAGGAGGTGGCCCGACCGGTGGCCCGCCGAAAACCCGTGTCGATCCTCCGCCGTACGGTGGCGAAGGCCTGGGACGACCGTGTGCTCGGGCTGTCCGCGGAGGCCGCGTTCTGGCAGCTGCTGTCGCTGGCCCCGCTGTTCCTCGCGCTGCTGGGCAGCATCGGTTACCTCTCCGGGCTGCTCGGCGCGTCGACGGTCAACCAGATCGAGGCGTCGCTGCTGGACGCGGCCAACCGGGCGTTCGCGCCGAGCGTGGTCAACCAGATCATCGAGCCGACCGTGGACGAGGTGCTGCGGCGCGGTCGCGCCGACGTGATCAGCGTCGGCTTCCTGCTCGGCCTGTGGGCGGGCTCCTCGGCGACGGCGACGTTCGTCAACACCGTGACCATCGCGTACGGGATGCGCGACCAGCGCGGCGCCATCCGCAGCCGGCTGCTGGCGCTCTGGCTCTACCTGCTCACCGTCGTGATCGGCATCGTGCTGCTGCCGGTGATGGTGCTGGGCCCGGGCCGGCTGGTCAGCTTCTTCCCGGACGGGATCCGCGGCGACGTGGAGACGGTGATCAAGGCGGCGTACTGGCCGACGGTGGCGGTGCTGCTGCTGATCGGGCTGGTGACCTTCTACCACCTGGCCCCGCCGCACCGGCTGCCGTGGTGGCGCGGGCTGCCGGGGGCCGGGGTGGCGGCGCTGGTGTTCGTGGCCGGCTCGTTCGGGCTGCGCGAGTACATCAACTTCGTGGTCGACCGCGGCTTCTCCTATGGCGCGCTGGCCGCCCCGATCGGCGCGCTGCTGTTCTTCTACGTGCTGGCGCTGGCCGTGCTGCTCGGGGCCGAGTTCAACGCGACCATCGAGCAGACCTGGCCGACGCGCCTTCTGGCGGCCGAGCGGGCGCCGGACCGGCCGACCCGCCCGGCGCCGGAGCAGACCTTGCCGACCCGCCCGCCGGCCGCGGAGCGGGAACCGGACCGGCCGACCCGCCCACCGACGCCGGAGCGAGAGTGGCCGACGCGCCCGCCGGCGGCGGAGCGGGAGCCGGACTAGCGGTCCGGGTCGTCGCCGTCGTCGCCGGGCGGCAGGCTCTCGAAGATCTCCTTGCACTCCGGGCAGACCGGATACTTCTTCGGGTCCCGGGACGGGGTCCAGATCTTCCCGCACAGCGCCCGCACCGGCGTGCCGTTGACCAGCGCCTCCATCAGCTTGTTCTTCGGCACGTAGTGCGAGAACCGCTCGGAGTCGCCGGGCTCGGGCCGGAGGTCCTGGTCCGGGCGGGCCTCGGTGCGCTCCTCGACGGCCGTGCCGGGTCCGGGGGTCAGCGGTGCGGTCATCCCACGATGGTGCCACGCCCGGATCGGGTCTCGCCGCGGACACGTTTCAGCGCCGACGGTGGAATTTGTTCGAGACCGCTGGACACTCGCCCGACGCAGCGGCATGCTCGCTCAGCGTGACGGTCGAGCACGTGCGCCCCCGCGAGACCCGTGTCTTCCCCGAGCCGCCGAGCCCCCGGACGTGGCTGGTCGAGGACGTCGTCGACGTCACCGTCGACGGCGACGGCTCCTGGGACCCGGAGGAGGACAGGGCGGCCCCGGCCGTCGTGCTCCGGATGCCCGCGTACGTGGCCCGGCACCTGGCCTGCCTGCTCGACGACTGGTCCACGATCGGCCGGCTGCTGGAGTCGGCCCGGGGCGGCGACGAGCGCGATCTGGCCGGCGCGCTCTACGAGGCGGCGCGGGTGGCCGAGGCGCTGCGCGCCGGCGTCTCCCAACAGGTGCCCTAG
>DATINN010000015.1:0-11568 GCA_035474175.1 Mycobacteriales bacterium
GCCGCCACCGCCGCCATGATCAGCAGCGACACCACCCCGGGGAACAGCACCGCCTCCGGCCACGCCCGCCGCGCCACCGCCGGGTCGATGGCGAGCGTGAACGACGTGATGAACAGGTAGCTGACCAGGCTGAGCAGCCAGAGCAGCCGGAAGGTCGCGTACGCGGCGTCGTGGGCGGTGAAGAACAGCACCACCAGCCCCACCGACGAGGTGATCATGAAGATCGGTTGCAGGAACAGGGAGAACCAGGACAGCCCGAACAGCAGGCCGCCGAGCCCGTGGGCCCGGCGGGGCCGGAACCACAGCTGCCGGTAGCGCCGGGTCACCTGGACGTTGCCGCGGGCCCAGCGCAACCGCTGCTTCCACAGCCCGCCGACGTCGCCGGGCTCCTCGGCCCAGGCGACCGCGTTGCCCTCGAAGACCACCCGGGCCCCGCGCAGCTGGGTGTTGAACGTGGTGAACGTGTCCTCGGCCAGCGAGGTGGTGTCGATCCGGCCGCCGAGCGCCTCCAGGTTGGCCCGGGAGTGCAGCTGGGCCCCGCCGGCCAGGCAGGCCATCGCGCCCAGCACGTTCTGGCAGCGCCGCTGGGCCGCCTGCGCGGTGGCGTACTCGAAGGCGATGAACCGGGTCAGGTAGTTGCCCGGCGTGCTGCCCTCCTTGATGTACGCGGTGACCGCGCCCACCTCCGGGTCGGCCAGGTGCCGGGTCATCCGGCGCAGCGAGTCCCGCTCGTAGACGACGTCGGCGTCCATGATGAGCAGCGCCTGCATCCAGTCGTCGGCCAGGATCACCGCCAGCCCGTGGTTGAGCGTGTGGGCCTTGCCCTCGCCGCCGACGTCCCGGCGCAGGTGCACGACCCGGCCCGGATGCTGCGCGGCCTTGGCCCGGACCACGTCGGGGGTGCGGTCGGTGCTGGCGTCGTCGACGACGTAGACCCGCAGCGAGTCGGCCGGGTAGTCCAGCCCGACCAGCCGGTCGATGCTGGCCTCCAGCACAGCGGCCTCGTTCCAGGCCGGCACCAGGATCGCGACCCGGGGCAGGTAGGGCCCGGTGCGGTCGTAGTGGTCGCGGTAGCGGTGCAGCCCGATCAGCAGGAACTGCAGGCCGCCGACGACCAGCGGGACCGCACCGAGCAGCACCAGCACGGCCAGCGCCCACTGGCCGGTGTCGGCGAGGGCCGCCAGGACGGCGGAGAGCTCCCTCACCCCGCGGCCGGCTCCAGCTCGGCGGCGAGCTCCCCGGCGTAGGACCAGCGGCCGACGGCGGCCGGCTCGTGCGCGTCGCTGCCGGCGTTGAGCGCGACGCCCTCGGCCTGCAGCACCCGCACCACCCGCAGCGACGGGCAGCGCCACTTCTCGTTCAGCTCGACCCAGGCGCCGGCCGACCGGCAGGCCGCGGCCAGCGCCCGCAGCGCGTCGTCGGGTATGTCCACTTCGGACAGTCCGGCCTTGGGCAGCACGCTGAAGAGGTGGGCCAGCCCGGCCGGCCGGGGCGCGCCGGCCAGCGCCCGCACGGTCGCCCCGACCAGGAGGTCGACCACGGCCGCGGCGCTGAGCCGGCCGGCGGCGACGGCCGCGGCGACGTCGCCCGGGTGCGCCGGGCCGTCCGGCAGCGGCACCCGGTGGTCGGCCAGCAGGACGTACTCGACGCCGGTCAGGTCGGCCGGCAGGTCGATGCGGCCGGCGGTGTCGAGGATCTTCGCCTCCACCCCGCAGCTGACCGGCAGCGCGGCCCCGCGCGCGACCGCCCGGACGGCGGCGGTGTAGGCCGGCAGCCAGTCGGTGCCGGCCCGGACGTGGTCGCTGACGCCGACCTCGGCCAGCCCGGCCGCGACGGCCGCGGCCACGGTGTCGGCGGGCGACCCGGCGCCGTCGGAGAACGTGGTGTGGGTGTGCAGGTCCCGGTCGAGCACCGGGCCGGCCCTCACGCCGGCCCCGCCGCCGCGGCCGCCGCCCGCGACACGATCACGTCGTCCACTTCGGACACCGGCACGACCCGCTCGGTCCAGTGCCGGACCACGGCGACCTCGCGGTAGGACAGCCCGGTCGGGATGGTGCCGCCGAGGACGGCGGCCAGCGCCCAGGCCGGCATGTCCACGCCGGCGGCGATGGTCAGCGGCATGGTGCCGGGCAGCCGCGGGTTGACCTCCAGCAGCGCCGGCCGGCCCTGGCGGTCCCGGCGGACCTGGACGTTGGACACCCCGAGAAGGCCGACCCGGGTCGCCACGACCCGCCCGAAGGTCTCCAGCCCGGGGTCGGCCACGGTCCGCCCGGCCACCGCGATCCCGGAGTCGACCTTGTCCCGCCGCCGCGGCACGGCCGCCGCGACGGTGCCGTCCGGCCGGCACAGCACGTCGATGGAGAACTCCTCGCCCGGCAGGTATTCCTGGCACAGGTACGAGCCGTCCCGCGGCACCCCGGCGGTGTCGGCCGCGCTGCGCACCACCCGCACGCCCCGCCCGCCGGCGCCGCGCCGGGGCTTGAGCACGTACGGCATGGGGACCGCGGCCAGGTCGGTGTCCGCGGTGAGCAGCTGGGTGGCCGGCACCCGGACCACGTCCCGGCAGCGCTGGATCAGCAGCCACTTGTCCAGGCAGACCGCCAGCGCCGGCACCGGGGCGGACAGCACCCGCACCCCGATGGCGGCGAACCGGTCGGAGGCCTCGGCGACCGGCTCCAGCTCGCTGTCCACCGTCGGCCAGACCACGTCCACCTGGTGCCGGGCGGCGGCCTCCAGCAGCCGGTCGACCAGCTCGGGGTCGTCGCCGCGGGGGACCAGCAGCCGCCGCTGCGGCGGCACCAGGTAGAGGCCGACCGCGTGCGGGTCGATGTCGGCGGCCACCCACTCGACCGCGTCCGGCAGGTCCAGCATCGCGGCCACCGCGGCCGGGCCGCCGGCCCCGGTGATCAGCACCCGCGGGCGGGCCGGGCGGAACTGCGGCTCAGGCGTGGACACCGGGTACCTCCGTGGTTGCGGTCAGGTCGGCGAGCGGACCGGCGCCCGCGGCCGTGCGCTCCCGGATCACCTCCAGCGGCTCGGCGTACCGGGAGCCGGCGCTGGCCCCCCAGTGCCGCGCCTGGGCCCGGATCAGCTCCTCGTCCAGGTAGTCCCGGGCCGACTGTGACGCGTACGCCCGGATCACCTCGACCTTGCGGTCCAGCAGCCCGTCCGCGGCCACGAACCGGGTCGGCCGGTAGTCGATCGTGGCCGACGGCGAGCGGAACCCGTAGATCCGCTCCACCCGCCGGGCCGCGACCATCGTCGCCGCGTGCACGCTGCGGTGGTCCTGGTGGTTGTCGTGCCGGGAGTGGACGTAGACGATGTCCGGCCGGTGCTCGGCGACGGCCTGCTCGATCAGCGAGATCGTCGGGTTGCCCTCCGGGATGCGGGTGTCCTCCAGGTCGGCCAGCAGCAGCGTCGCGCCGAGCAGCGAGGCCGCGCGCTCGGCCTCCCCGACCCGCAGCTCCTCCGGGCCGCCGGTGGCGCCGCGGCTCATCGTGAGCACGGCGACGTGGTCGCCGCGGGCGCGGTGGGCCAGCAGCGTGGCCGCGACGCCGATCTCCACGTCGTCGGGGTGGGCGCCGACGGCCAGCACCCGCTCGCACTGCTGCGCGGCCCGGGCCATGGCCGTCTCGGCCGCGGCCAGCAGCTCGGCCGGGACGACCGGCTTGGTCACGAAGTCGACCGCGCCGGTGCGGACGGCGCCGATCGCCGCGTCCACGGTCGCGTGCGCGGTGACCAGGATGGCCGGCAGCCGCGGCGCCGACACCCGCAGCTGGGCGGTCAGCTCCAGGCCGGTCATCGCCGGCATCTGGATGTCCGAGACGAGCAGGTCGTACGGCTCGGTGTCGATCCGGCGCAACGCCTCGACCGGGTCGTGCAGCTCGGTCACCTCGTGGCCGCCGCGGCGCAGCACCAGCGCGTGGAAGCGGGCGATGTCGTGGTCGTCGTCGACGACCAGGATCCGGTGCGGGCGCTGCGGGCGGACCACCAGCAGCGGCCTCACCGCGCACCGCCCTGCGGCAGGTCGGCCGGGAGCAGGTCGCGCAGCCGGGCCACCAGCTCCTCGTTGCGGAACGGCTTGAGCACGAAGGCGTCGGCCCCCATCCGCAGCCCCCGGGTGCGGTCGGTCTCCTGCGCGTGGGCGGACAGCAGCAGCACCGGCAGCCGGGGTCCCTCGGCCGCCCGGACCTGCTCCAGCACCTGCCAGCCGTCCAGCACCGGCAGACCGACGTCGAGCACCAGCAGGTCCGGCCGCAGCTCGGCCACCGCCGCCAGCCCGGACGCCCCGTCCGTGCGCAGGGTGCCGGTCAGCCCGGCCCGGGTCAGCAGCAGCAGGATCAGCTTGCCGATGTCCGGGTCGTCCTCCACGACCAGCACCGAGGGCATCAGAACCGCCGCCCCGGGGCCGGCAGCCGCAGCACGGCCGTGGTGCCGCGGTCCTGCTCGCTCATCAGCCGCAGGTCGCCGCCGTGCCGGTCCACGATCAGCTTGGAGATGGCCAGCCCCAGCCCGGTCCCGGGGGTGCGGTCGCTGCGGGTGTTGGACGCCCGGTAGAACTCGTTGAACAGCTGGTCCTGCTCGGCCGCCGGGACGCCGATGCCGGTGTCGCTGATCTCGACCGTCCAGCCGGCGCCGTCCGGCACCGCGGTCACCGAGACCCGGCCGCCGGCCGGGGTGAACTTGATCGCGTTGGACAGCAGGTTGTCCACCACCTGCCCGAGCCGGTCGGGGTCGCCGATCACCGGCTCCCCGGGCACGGTCCGGGTCTGCAGGTCGATCCCGCGGTCGGCCGCGAACAGCTGCTGGCCCCGGGTCGCGGCCAGCACGAGCTCGGCCGGGTCGACGTCGTCCATCTCCAGCGCCACCGCGCCCGACTCCAGCCGGGACAGCATGAGCAGGTCGCCGACGAGCCGGATCAGCCGGCTGCCGTTGCGCTCGACGATCTCCAGGAACTCCCGCTGCTGCTCGGTCAGCGGCCCCGACTCGGGGTCGGCCAGCAGGCCGGCGAAGCTGACGATGGAGGTCAGCGGGGTCCGCAGCTCGTGCGAGACGGAGGCGACGAACCGGTTCTTGGCCGTGGTGACGCCGATCAGCCGGTGATACTCCTCGGCCAGCCGCTCCTCCTCCCGCTTCCGCTTGGTCACGTCCCGGAAGATCCACAGGTTGCCGGCGCCCTCGCCGTCGGTGCCCAGCGGCACGAAGTCCCGCTCCAGCACCAGCCCGTCGACGGTGATCAGCTCGTCGGCGTTGACCGGGACCTGGTCGGCCATCCGGGCCCGGACCAGCCGGACGTACTCCTCCGGGTCCACGAACGCGGACGCGGCGTCGGCCAGGAACGCGTCCATGTCGGTGCCGACCAGCTCCTCCGGCGTCACCGGCAGCCCGAACAGGTCGACGAAGGCCCGGTTGGTCAGCACCAGCCGCCGGTCGTGGTCCTCGTACAGGATGCCCTGGGTGAGGTTGGCGACCAGCAGGGCCAGCGCCCGCTCGGGGGCGCTCACGCCCGCTCCTCGGACAGGGCGGTCCTCGCACGCTCGGACCGCCCGGCCCTCATCGCTCCCCGCGCGCGCTGCGAGCCCTCGCGCGCGCTCATGCCGAGGGCCGGTAGCGGTAGCCGATGCCGCGCACGGACTGGATCGGGGAGGACTCCGGGTCGGCCCAGCCGAGCCGGCGGCGCAGCCGCAGCACCGCGAACTTCACCCGCTCCGGCCCGATCCCGGTCGGGTCGCCCCAGACCCGGTCCAGCAGCTGGTTGGGGGTGAGCACCTGGCCGCTGTTGCGGGCCAGCACCGCCAGCAGCCGGAACTCCGTCGGCGACAGCCGGATGTCGGCGCCGTCGACCAGCACGGTGCGGGCGCTGGGGTCCAGCCGGACCTGGCCGTCGTCGTACACCTCCGGGGCCGAGCCGGCGGCGGTGGCCCGGCGGAGCAGGGCGTGCACCCGGGCGACCAGCTCGGCGTTCCCGTACGGCTTGGTCAGGTAGTCGTCGGCCCCGGCCCGCAGCCCGCGCACCTTCTCGGCCTCGGCCCCGTGCGCGGTCAGCAGCAGCACCGGCACGTCGGAGAGGTCCCGGACCCGGGCCAGCACCTGCCAGCCGTCCAGGCCGGGCAGGCCGATGTCGAGGACCAGGGCGTCCGGCTTCTCGGCGTGCACGGCCCGCAGCCCGGTCCGGCCGTCGGCGGCCAGCAGCACGGTGAAGCCGGCCAGGGTCAGCACCTTGTCCAGGGTCCGGCGCACGTCCGGCTCGTCCTCGACCACGAGGACCCGCTTGCGCACCTCGGTCATGCCACCCGCCCCGGGGTCTTGTACGCGAAGGGCAGCCGCAGCGTCACCGTGGTGCCGGCGCCCTCGGCGCTGACCAGCGTGAGCGTGCCGCCGTGGAGCTCGGCCACGGTCCGGCCGATGGCCAGGCCGAGCCCGCTGCCGGGCTGCCCGTCCGGGACCTGCCCGGCCCGGGTGAAGGCGTCGAAGACGGTGCGCTGGTCGGCGGCCGGGATGCCGGCGCCGGTGTCGGTCACCGTGACCTGCCAGCAGTCGGCCCGGGCGCGGGCGGCGACCGCGATCGTGCCCGGCGGCGGGGTGTGCTGCTCGGCGTTGCGCAGCAGGCCGTCCAGCAGCCGGACGATCCGGGCGGCGTCGGCCCGGACCGGTGGACCGGACTCGACGTCGAGGGTGAAGCCGAGCCCGGCCGCGGCCAGCGCCTCCTGCCGGGCCTGCGCGGCCGCGGCGACGACGTCGGGCAGGTCGAGCAGCTCCAGCGCCGGTGTGAGCCGGCCGGACTCCAGCCCGGCCAGCTCCAGCAGGTCCTCGACCAGCCGCAGCAGCCGGCCGGCGCCGCGCTCCACGATCTCGACCAGCTCGCGCTGGTCCGGGTTCAGCGCGCCGGTGCGCTGGTCGGACAGCAGCTCGGCGCAGCTGAGGATGGAGGTGAGCGGCGTGCGCAACTCGTGCGACACGGTGTGCAGGAAGCGGTCCCGGGACCGGTTGAGCTCCACCAGCCGGCGATACTCCGCCGCCAGTCCGGCAGGCCCGGCCATGGTCGTGCTGCTCGTCATCGACCCCCCGATCGTCGACGTCTGACCAGCGCATCTTACTGTGCGTAATCGCTTCGCGACAGGGCGGCTCCCGTACGCTGTCTACTCATGTGCGGCATCGTCGGGTACGTCGGCCCCAAGCAGGCCCTGGACGTCGTGTTGGAAGGCCTGCGCCGGCTGGAGTATCGCGGTTACGACTCCTCCGGGGTCGCCGTCGTCGACGGCGGCCGGCTGGTCGTGGCGAAGAAGGCCGGCCGCATCGAGAACCTGGACAAGGTGCTGGCCTCCGAGCACCCGGCCGGGATCCCCGGCAACACCGCGATCGGGCACACCCGCTGGGCCACCCACGGGCCGCCGACCGACCGCAACGCGCACCCGCACCTGGACGCCGCCGGGGCCGTCGCGGTCATCCACAACGGCATCATCGAGAACTTCGCGCCGCTGCGGGCCGAGCTGGAGGCGGCCGGGGTCGAGCTGCGCAGCGAGACCGACACCGAGGTCGTCGCCCACCTGGTCGCGGCCGCCCTGCCGGCCGCGGGTGGCGACCTGGCCGAGGCGCTGCGGCAGGTCTGCCGGCGGCTGGACGGCGCGTTCACCCTCGTCGTGGCGCACCGCGACCACCCCGGCCGGCTGGTCGCGGCCCGGCGCAACTCCCCGCTCGTGCTCGGCGTCGGGGACGGCGAGACGTTCCTGGCCAGCGACGTGGCCGCGTTCGTCTCGCACACCCGGGAGGCGGTCGAGCTCGGGCAGGACCAGGTCGTGGAGATCACGCCCGCGGGCTACACGGTCACCGACTTCGCCGGCACGCCGGTGGCGGTGTCGCCGTTCCGGGTCGACTGGGACCTGGCCGCCGCCGAGAAGGGCGGCTTCGACTACTTCATGCTCAAGGAGATCCAGGAGCAGCCGGCCGCGGTGGCCGACACGCTGCTGGGCCGGTTCACCGACGGCCGGATCGTGCTGGACGAGCAGCGGCTGGACGCGCAGGAGCTGCGCGACGTCGACAAGGTCTTCGTCGTCGCCTGCGGCACCGCGTACCACTCCGGGCTGATCGCGAAGTACGCGATCGAGCACTGGACCCGCATCCCGGTCGAGGTCGAGATGGCCTCGGAGTTCCGCTACCGCGACCCGGTGCTGGACCGGGACACGCTCGTCGTCGCGATCTCGCAGAGCGGCGAGACCATGGACACGCTGGAGGCGATCCGGCACGCGCGCGAGCAGAAGGCGCGGGTGCTGGCCGTCTGCAACACCAACGGCGCGCAGATCCCGCGGGAGTCCGACGCGGTGCTCTACACCCGGGCCGGACCGGAGATCGGGGTCGCCTCGACCAAGACCTTCCTGGCCCAGGTGGCGGCGACGCAGCTGGTCGGGCTGGCGCTGGCCGGCGCCAAGGGCACCAAGTACGGCGACGAGGTCGCCCGCGAGTTCGCCGCCCTGGAGGCCATGCCCGCGCTGATCGCCGAGGTGCTCGGGGTGGTCGACCCGGTGCGGGAGCTGGCCCGCGACATCGCCGGGTCCAAGGCCGTGCTGTTCCTCGGCCGGCACGTGGGCTACCCGGTCGCGCTGGAGGGTGCGCTCAAGCTCAAGGAGCTGGCGTACATGCACGCGGAGGGGTTCCCGGCCGGCGAGCTCAAGCACGGGCCGATCGCGCTGATCGAGGACGGCCTGCCGGTCGTGGTCGTGATGCCGTCGCCGCGGGGACGCCAGGTGCTGCACTCGAAGCTGCTGTCCAACATCCAGGAGATCCGCGCCCGCGGTGCCCGCACGATCGTGATCGCGGAGGAGGGCGACACCGCCGTCCGGCCGTACGCGCACCATCTCATCGAGGTGCCGCGCACGCCCACGCTGCTGTCCCCGCTGGTGACCACCGTCCCGTTGCAGGTGCTGGCGGCCGAGATCGCGCAGGCCCGCGGCTACGACGTGGACAAGCCCCGCAACCTGGCCAAGTCCGTCACCGTCGAGTGAGCGACGGTGCGTACGAACTTCAGCTCGCCCCTTCCGCCGGGCGTGCGCTGACGGAGGGACCACCACGAGGGTTGCCGATCGCGGCCGCCGAGGCCGTGATGGCGTTCCTCACCGGGGCGCTGCTGGACCATCCACAACGCGTGGGCAAGCCGCTTCAACGCGAGCTGGCCGGCTACCTCTCGGCCCGCCGCGGCGCGTACCGGGTGATCTACCGGATCGACGACACCGCGCACAAGGTCCTGGTGGTCCGCATCGATCACCGTGCGGATGTCTACGGCCGGCGGTGACGGTCAGCCGGCAGTCCCGGTCCGGCGGCGGTCGGCCAAGGCGCGTTGCAACTCCTCCGCACCGATCGCCTCTCCCCGGGCGATCTCGCCCTCCGCGGCCTGGATCTGCTTCACCGCACCCGGCGTGGAGAGGATGTCGAGGGTTTCCTCGAGGCTTTCCAGATCCTCGACGGAGATCAGCACGGCCTCCGGCCGGCCGTTGCGCGTGATGGTGACCCGCTCATGCGTGCCGTGCACCTCGTCCATCACCGCCGACAGCTTGGCTTTGACTTCGGCCAGGGGCATGACGCTCATGACTCGTATTGTAGTCACGGGTAGTAGACTCACTGACTCTCCCGGGCGGACTGAGGCGCCCTCTCCGGCTGGACGCTCGGCCGGCCGTCGGCTTGCGCGGCCGGGCACCGGGCTACCCCGGCTGTGTCGTCGGGCCGGACCGGGAGGCTGCCGAGGTGAGTTCCTTCGCGTCCGACCGAGCACGGTGAGTATTCATGTAATGTCGGAGCGTGCACGGGGGACACGGGGCACCGGTGGACCGGGCTGCCCGAACGTACGTCGCGGGACATCGCGGACTGGTCGGATCGGCGCTGTGGCGGCACTTCGCCGCCGCCGGCTTCACCGACCTCGTCGGCCGCCGCTCCGACCAGCTCGACCTGCGCGACCGGGCCGCGACCTTCGCGTTCTTCCAGCAGGAACGGCCGCGGACCGTGGTGCTCGCGGCCGCCCGCGTCGGCGGCATCCTGGCCAACGCGACCGAGCCGGTCGACTTCCTCTCCGACAACCTGCGCATCCAGGTCAACGTGCTCGACGCGGCCCTGGCGTACGGGGTGGACCGGCTGCTCTTCCTGGGCTCGTCCTGCATCTACCCCAAGCTCGCGCCCCAGCCGATCAGCGAGGACTCGCTGCTCACCGGGCCGCTGGAGCCGACCAACGACGCGTACGCGATCGCGAAGATCGCCGGCGTCCTGCACGTCCAGGCGGCGCGGCGGCAGCACGGGGTGCACTGGGTCAGCGCGATGCCCACCAACCTGTACGGGCCGGGCGACTCGTTCGACCCGGAGCGCTCGCACGTGCTGCCCGGCCTGCTGCGCCGGTTCGCGGTGGCCGCGGACGCCGACGAGCCCGAGGTCGTGGTGTGGGGGACCGGCACGCCGCGGCGTGAGTTCCTGCACGTCGACGATCTGGCCCGCGCGGCGCTGCTGGTGCTGGACGACTACGACGACCCGGCCCCGATCAACATCGGCACCGGGCAGGACGTGACCATCCGCGAGCTGGCGACCACGATCGCGTCGGTCGTCGGCTACCGCGGGCGGATCACCTTCGACCCCACCCGCCCCGACGGCACGCCGCGCAAGCTGCTGGACGTGTCCCGGCTCGGGGCGCTCGGGTTCCGGCCGGCGATCTCGCTCGAGGACGGCATCCGGGCCACGTACGACTGGTGGCGCGCCTCGGCCGCACCGGCCGCCGCACTGCGGTGACGGCCCGGCACCGGGCCGCCCGCTCCCAGCCGGCCGGCCCGCTCGACCGCGCCAGGACCCCCGACACCCGGCCGAACGCGTCCCCCACCCCCTGCCGCTTCCGGAGCCCGGACGATTCGGCCCCGGTCCGGAGCGGCAGGACCGCGGCTGGCCCGGCCGGCTCGACCGCCGGACCCGACGGCTCGACCGCGGTCCGGAGCGGGACGACCGCTGCGGGGCCGGACGGCTCGGTCGTGGTCCGCCCGGACGACTCGGCCGCGGTGCGGCGGGTGCGGGGTGTGGGGACCGGGACGGTCGGCGCCCCGGCCCCGCGCTCGGTCCCGGACCAGCCGTCCGCGCCGGTGCGCACCGGCGCCCGCCCGCCGGCCGGCATCCTCCCGCCCCGCAACGGCCGGGGCCGCTCCGCGTTCCGGGTGCTGGTCGTCTGCTCGGGCAACGTGTGCCGGTCACCGCTGGCCGAGCGGCTGCTGCGGGCGCGGCTGGACCAGGAGCTCGGCGCCGGGGCCGGCCTGTTCACGGTGACCAGCGCCGGCACCACCGCGGTCGTCGGCGCGCCGATGGACCCCCGGGCGGCGGCCGTCGCCCGGTCGCTGGGCGCCGACCCCGACCACTTCCGGGCCCGGGACCTCGACGCGGAGCAGGTGATCGCGGCCGACCTGGTGCTGACGGCGACCCGGCAGCACCGCGGGGCCGTGCTGCGGCTGCACCCGGCGGCGCACCGCTACACGTTCACCTTGCGGGAGTTCGACCGGCTGACGGCGACCGTGCGGGACGACCACCTGCCCGACCTCGACCCGGTGAACCGGG
>DATINN010000016.1:0-2540 GCA_035474175.1 Mycobacteriales bacterium
AGGCTCAGCAGCTGGCCGATCTGACCCAGCAGCAGGCAGACCCCGAGCGCGGCCCAGACGGCGGCGACCAGCCGCGGCACCGCCCCGGCCAGGGCCGCGGCCAGCGCACCGAGCACCCACACCGCCGGCACCTGGGACAGCGCGGCCGCGGTGAGCGTGCCGATCTGACCGGCGTCGCCGGTGCGCAGCCCGTGGACCAGGCCGAGGAAGAAGCCGGCCACCAGCAGCAGCCACGCCGACCCGGCCGCGGCGACCAGCACGTGCGCGCCGGCCCAGCGCAGCCGGCCGGTCCCGGCCGCCAGCACCGGCTCGGCCCGCTGCGCGGTCTCCTCGGTCCGGGCCCGCAGCACGGCCTGCACCGCGTACGCCGCGGCGACCAGGCCGAGCAGGCCCACGATCAGGGACAGGTACGTCCGGACCGGGTCCGCCCCGTCGCCGAGCTTGTCGATGAGGTCGGTGGCCTGCTGCCCGTTGCCGCGCAAGGCGGTGACGTCGCCGGCGACCGCGCCGACCGCGGCGCCGACGACCAGGTAGCCGACGGTCCAGCCGAGCAGGGTGCCGCGCTGCAGCCGCCAGGCCAGCGCGAGCGGGCTGCCGAGCCGTCCCACCGGCGGCCCGGGCCGCTGCGCCCGCAGCCCGGCGCCCACGTCCCGGCGCGGCAGCAGGACGCCCGCGACCGCGACCAGGCCCGCGGTGAGCAGGACCGGCAGCGCGAACACCCACCAGCGCTCCCCGGAGAACGCCCGCACCTGCTGGGCCCAGCCGATCGGCGAGAACCAGGACAGCCAGGACGGCCCGGAGTCGCCCAGCGCGCGGACCAGGAAGGCCAGCCCGAGCAGGGCGCCGGCCGCCCCCGACGCGGCCCGCCCGACCGAGGCGACCTGCGCGGTCACCAGCGCGACGGCCGCGAACACCAGCCCGGCCGAGGCGATCGCGGCGCCGAGCGCGACCGACCCGGCCGGCGGCAGCCCGACCAGCGCCAGCCCGGCCGCGCTCAGCACCGCGATGGACACGTTCGCCAGCAGCGCGACCAGGAAGGCCGCGGCGGGCACCGCATAGCGGCCGACGGCGGCGGCGCCGACCAGCTCGGTCCGGCCCGCGTCCTCCTCGGCCCGGGTGTGCCGGGTGATCAGCAGCAGGCTCATCAGCGCGGCCAGGACCGCGCCGGTGCCGGCGATCCGCCAGGCGGTCAGCCCGCCGACCGTGGTCAGGTCGAACGCCGGGCCGGTGATCGCCCGCAGCGCCCCGGTGCCCGCGCCGGCGGCGACCTGGGCCCGCTCGGCCTCGGTCGGGTACAGCCGGTCGTACGAGGAGGCGGTGGAAACGACCGTGAGCACGATGCCGTAGATCCAGGCCGGCAGCACGATCCGGTCCCGCCGCAACGCGAGTCGCAGCAGCGGTCCCCACCCGCTCACGCCCGCTCCGGCGCCGCTCATGCCGGCACCAGCTCGGGACCGGCGGCGGAGCCGGGCAGCTGGTCGCCGTAGTGGCGCAGGAACAGCTCCTCCAGCGTCGGCGGCCGGCTGACCAGCGAGAGCACCCCGGCCGCGGTCAGCCGCTCCAGCACCGGCGTCAGCCGGGCCGTGTCCACCTCGCACTGCACCCGCTCGCCGGTGACGGTGAGCCCGTGCACGCCGGGCAGCCCGGACAGGTCGACCGGCCTGGCCGTCGTCGCCGTCACCGAGGTCCGGGTCAGGTGGCGCAGCTCGGCCAGCGTCCCGCTCTCCACCGTACGGCCGGAGCGCACGATCGAGACCCGGTCGCACAGGGCCTCGACCTCGGCCAGCACGTGGCTGGACAGCAGCACGGTCCGCCCGGCCGCGGCGGCGTCCCGGACCGACTCCTGGAACACCTCCTCCATCAGCGGGTCAAGCCCCGAGGTGGGCTCGTCCAGCAGCAGCAGCTCGACGTCCGCGGCCAGCGCGGCGACCAGCGCGACCTTCTGCCGGTTGCCCTTGGAGTAGGCCCGGCCCTTCTTGGTCGGGTCCAGCTCGAACCGCTCCAGCAGGTCGGCCCGCCGCCGCGGGTCGAGCCCGCCTCGCAGCCGGCCGAGCAGGTCGATGGTCTCGCCGCCGGTCAGGGTCGGCCAGAGGACCACGTCGCCCGGCACGTACGCGAGGCGCCGGTGCAGGGCGACCGCGTCCCGCCAGGGGTCGCCGCCGAGCAGGGTGATGGCGCCGCTGTCGGCCCGGGCCAGCCCGAGCAGGATGCGGATGGTGGTCGACTTGCCCGCGCCGTTCGGGCCGAGGAAGCCGTGCACTTCGCCCGTACGGACGGTCAGGTCGAGCCCGTCGAGCGCCTGGGTGTGCCCGTACCGCTTGGTCAGGCCGGACACCGAGATCGGATCGTCCACGAACTCCACGCTACGCTTGTTTCACAACGTTGTGAATGTTGTGTCGCGCGGAAACAATGGCGGCATGCCGGAGAGGGACGACGCCCAGGTCCGGGCGGCCGTCGAGCAGCTCGCGCTGGTCTTCAACGACTGGGGCTTCCCGCGGATGCCGTCGCGCGTGCTGATCACCCTCATGGCCGCGGACGAG
>DATINN010000017.1:0-4676 GCA_035474175.1 Mycobacteriales bacterium
AGAGCGTTGACGTCGACGCCGATGGCGGCGTGCACGTCGAGATCTATCTGACCACTTCGGCATGCCCGAAGAAGGCGGAGATCTCCGAGAAGGTCACCGCGGCGGTCGCCGACGTTCCCGGCACCGGCGCGGTGAAGGTCAGCCTGGACGTGATGAGCGATGAGCAGCGCACCGAGCTGCGCAAGCAGTTGCGCGGCGATGCCCGCGAGCCCGTCATCCCGTTCGCCCAGCCGAGCTCACTGACCCGGGTTTACGCCGTCGCGTCGGGCAAAGGCGGAGTCGGCAAGTCGACCGTCACGGTGAACCTCGCCGCGGCGATGGCGACCCGCGGCCTGTCGGTCGGTGTGCTCGACGCCGATATCTACGGCCATTCGATTCCACGGATGATGGGCACCGACGACCGGCCGACCCAGGTCGAGTCGATGATCCTGCCGCCGATCGCCCACGAGGTGAAGGTCATCTCGATAGCGCAGTTCACCGAGGGCAACACGCCGGTGGTGTGGCGCGGGCCGATGCTGCACCGGGCGCTGCAGCAGTTCCTGGCCGACGTCTACTGGGGTGACCTGGACGTGCTGCTGCTCGACCTGCCGCCCGGCACCGGCGACATCGCCATCTCCATCGCCCAGCTGATCCCCTCGGCCGAGCTGCTCGTGGTGACCACGCCGCAGCTGGCCGCGCAGGAGGTGGCCGAGCGGGCCGGCTCCATCGCGCTGCAGACCCACCAGCAGATCGTCGGCGTGGTCGAGAACATGTCGTGGTGGGAGCAGCCGGACGGGTCCCGGGTCGAGCTGTTCGGCTCCGGCGGCGGGGCGGCCGTGGCGGCGTCGCTGTCGCAGCTGACCGGCGCGACGGTGCCGCTGCTCGGGCAGGTGCCGATCGACCAGCGGCTGCGCGAGGGCGGCGACAGCGGGGTGCCGATCGTGGTGTCCGCGCCGGAGTCGCCGGCCGCGGTGGCGCTGGGGAAGCTGGCCGACCGGCTGGCGGGACGGCAGCGCGGGCTGGCCGGGATGCAGCTCGGCCTCAGCCCGGCCGGGCGGTGATCGGGGGCGGCTGACCCGGGCGGGTCAGCCGCCGGGGCCGTACGTCAGCGGTCAGCCGCCGCCGTTGCCACCGTTGGTGTTGCCGCCGTTGGTGTTGCCGCCGCCGTTCGTGCCGCCGCCACCACCGCCGTTGTTGCCACCGCCACCGTTGCCACCGCCACCGTTGCCACCGCCACCGTTGCCACCGCCACCGCCGTTGCCGCCGCCGCCGCCGTTGCCACCGCCGCCACCGTTGCCACCGCCGTTCCCGGGACCGGAGTTGCCGCCCTGGTCGGAGGGCTGCGTCGGCACCGGGATCCCGCCCGGCCCGTACGCGGTCTCCACCGACGGCGCGGTGAACTCCTGCACCGGCAGGTCCCGCAGCGCGACCGCGAGCGTGTTGGCGACCGCGGCGTTGACCGACTTGGACACGGCCGAGCCGACGGCGTCGGTCGGGTCGGCCGGGTTGGCCGCGATCCCGGCCGCCGCGACCTGCGGGGTCACCCCGACGAAGGTCTCGGTGACGTTGCCCTGCGAGGAGCCGGTCTTGCCGGCGACCGGCCGGCCGATGATGCTGCCGACCGCCGTGGCCGTGCCGCCGTTGCAGCGCCCGAACGTCGACTGCTGGCCGACCGGGCAGCGCGCCGCGTCCGTGGCCGCCCGCGCGATCTCCTGGGTGAGCACCCGCTTGCACTGCGGGTCGGCCACGCCCGGGACCTTCTTGCCGTCCAGGCCCGTCACCGAGACCACCGGCAGCGCCGAGCAGTGCACGCCCTCCGCGCCCAGCGTCGCGTACGCCTCGGCCAGGTCGAGCGGGGTCGTGTCGGCCACGCCCAGCGTGAACGCGCCCCAGTTGGCCGCGTCGGTCTTGGCGAACCTGGCGTCGTTCGGCGCCCGGAACGTGATGCCCATCCGCTGCGCCATCGCGACGACCTTGTCCGCGCCGACCTGCTCCTCCAGGTGCACGAAGTAGGTGTTCACCGACCGGCCGAAGCCGTCCCACATCGTCCGCGGACCGTCCATGAACGACGGGCTCTCGTTGCTCGGGCAGTATTTCCCGTCGCAGGAGTTGGGCCCGCTGTCGAGCCAGTGCGTCGGCAGCTGGGACGGCGCGTCGAACTGGGTGTTCAGCGGCAGCCCGCTCTCCAGCGCCGCCAGCATGGTGAACATCTTGAACGTCGAGCCGGCCTGGTAGCCGGTCAGCCCGCCACCGCCGGAGATCAGCGGCGCGACCGTGATCGACGGGTCCGGGTTGGACGAGGTCGGGATGCCGAAGTGCCGGTTGACGGCCATGGCCAGCACCCGGCCGGTGCCGGGCTGGACGACCGCGATCGGCAGCGCCTTGGGGTCGTCGTAGCCGTACACGGCCAGGGCCTGCTCCTTGGCGGTGGCCTGCACGTCCGGCTGCATCGAGGTGATGATCCTGTAGCCGCCGGTCAGCAGCTTCGTCTGCCGCTGCGCGACGGTCTTGCCGAACGCGGCCTGCCCGTTCCACCAGCGCAGGAAGTAGTCGCAGAAGAAGCCCCAGTCGTCGTGCCCGGCCGGCACGCCGGTGCAGCCGGAGGTGGGGAACGACTTCGGGTGCAGCCCGATCTTCTTCGCCGTCTCCGTCTTGGCCCGGGCGGCGGTGATCTTGCCCATCGTCGCCATCGAGGACAGCACGTACGCCCGGCGCTCCAGGGCGGCCTTCGGGTTGCGGGCGATCGGGTTGTACGCGTCCGGCGACTGCACCAGCCCGGCCAGCAGCGCCGCCTGCGGCAGCGTCAGCTTGGCCGCGGTGGTGCTGAAGTAGCGCTGCGACGCCGCCTCGATCCCGTACGCGCCGGCGCCGAAGTAGGCGATGTTCAGGTACGCGACGAGGATCTGCTGCTTGGTCTTGGTGTGCTCCAGCTCGGCCGCGTAACGGACCTCCTGCAGCTTGCGCGACAGGGTGTCCTGGGTGGCGGCCTTGCGCTCGGCCGCGGTGGCGCTGGTGTCGCTCTTGAGCACGTTGCGGACGTATTGCATGGTCAGCGTGGAGGCGCCCTGGTCGACGCCGCCGCCCTTGATGTTGGCGGCCGCGGCCCGCAGCACGCCCTTGGTGTCGACCGCGCCGTGCTCGTAGAACCGGCGGTCCTCGGCGGCGACGATGGCCTGCTGCATCACCGGCGCGATCTGCTTGATCGTCACGGCCTTGCGGTATTCGTTGTAGAACGTGGCGATCTGCGTCTTGCCGTCGGCCGTGTAGAGCCGCGAGGGCTGGGCCGGGTTGCCGGGGTCGATCCCGTCCGGCAGCGAGCGGACCGACTGGGCCACCGTCGTGGTCGCCGAGCCGACCAGCAGCACGCCGGGCAGGGCGATGCCCGCCAGCACCAGCGCGGCCGCCACCGTCAGTGAGATCAGTCCCAGCACGCCGCGGAATCGCCGCCGCACCATCCGTCGTCCCCCTCGCACGTCGTCCTCTCGATGCGGCTGCGGCCGCGCGGACGACGTCCCAGGATGCACCACCCGCCTGTGCGGGAAGTAAGAGCCCAGGTCAGAAGGGGTGTCTAGATGGTGTCGGGGTCGTAGGGGACCTCGCCGTTGACCTTGCTGGCCGGACGCTGGGGGCCGGCGGCCCGGGTCTGCGGCTGGTCGTCGTCATCGTCCTCGAACAGGTTCTTGCGGACGAAGCTGCGGGGGTTGAGCGAGTCGAGGTCGAAGTCGGTGAACTCGGGGCCGAGCTCCGTCTTCAGCTGGCTGCGGGCGTCCTTGGCCATGTTGCGGACCGTGCGCAGCACGCCGGCCGCGTCCTTGACCACCGACGGGAGCTTGTCGGGACCGAAGATCAACAACGCGACCACGAGGAGGGTGAGCATCTCGGGCCACCCCAGGCTGCCGAACACGGATCCAGCCTAACCCCGATTCCGCGCCGGGCCGCCCGCCTTCCCCACCTTTAGGGGTTCTCCCGCGCTCCCGGTGGCCGGGACGGGCGCCCCTAGTCGCCCCTAGTCGCCCTTGAGCGTGGCCGTGACCTTGACCGTCCGGCCGCCGCGGACGTACGTCAGCTGGACCTTCTCGCCGACGTTGCGGGTGCGGACCTGGACGACCAGGTCGTCGGAGCCGCCGACGAGCCGGTCGCCGACCCGGGTGATGACGTCGCCGGCCTTGATCCCGGCGGCCGCGGCGGCGCCGCCGGCCGTGACCGACTCGACCAGCGCGCCGTCCCGGGCCCCGTCGGTGACCGAGCGGGCGGTGACGCCGAGGGTGGCGTGCTGGACCTTGCCGGTCCGGATCAGCTGCTGGGCGATGGCCCGGGCCTCGTTGATCGGGATGGCGAAGCCGAGGCCGATGCTGCCGGACTGGCCGGTGCCGGTGCCGGTGCTGAGGGTGGCGATGGCGGAGTTGATCCCGACCACCGCGCCGGAGGCGTCGACCAGGGCGCCGCCGGAGTTGCCGGGGTTGATCGAGGCGTCGGTCTGGATGGCGTTGATCACCGCGTTGGTGTCGCTGCCGGAGGTGCCGCCCCCGCCGCCGAGCCGGACCGGGCGGTCCAGCGCGCTGACGATGCCGGAGGTGACGGTGCTGGCCAGGCCGAGCGGGGAGCCCACGGCGAGGACGGCGTCGCCAACCGCGATCTTGCTGGAGTCGCCGCGGGCGGCGACCGCCATGCCCGTCTTCTCGACCTTGAGCACGGCC
>DATINN010000018.1:0-3132 GCA_035474175.1 Mycobacteriales bacterium
CCGGGCGGCGTGGAAGAGGTAGTAGTCGGGCAGGTCCAGGCGGTCCAGCTCGGCCAGCCCGGCCGCCGGCCCGCGCACCTCGGCCACCGCGACGGCCCGGTTCAGCGCCACCACCGGGGTCGGCGCGACCGCGATGAGCTGGTCGTACAGGGCCAGGATCTGGGACCAGTCGGTGTCCGCGGCGGCCGGCGCGTCCGAGTGCACGGCGGCGATCGCGGCCTGGATCTGGTACGGCCCGGGCCGGTTGCGGCGCAGGCAGGCCCGGACCAGCTCCTGCCCCTCGGCGATCAGCTCCCGGTCCCAGCGGGACCGGTCCTGCTCCGGCAGCAGCACCAGCCCGCCGTCCGGCCCGGTCCGGGCCGGCCGCCGGGACTCGGTCAGCAGCAGCAGCGCCAGCAGCCCGGTGACCTCGGCCTCGTCCGGCATCAACCCGGCCAGCTCCCGGGTCAGCCGGATCGCCTCCGCGCACAGGTCGGCCCGGACCAGCCCGCCGGTGCTGGCCGCGTAGCCCTCGTTGAAGACGAGGTAGAGCACCGCGAGCACCGGCGGCAGCCGGCGGGGCAGCTCGGCCCCGGTCGGGATCCGGTACGGGATGCCGGCGTCCTTGATCTTGCGCTTGGCCCGCACGATCCGCTGGGCCATGGTCGCTTTCGGGACCAGGAAGGCCCGGGCGATCTCCGGCGTCTCCAGCCCGCCGAGCAGCCGGAGGGTCAGCCCGACCTGGGCCGCCGGGGCCAGCGCGGGGTGGCAGCAGGTGAAGATCAGCCGGAGCTGGTCGTCGCGCACGGGACCCACCTCCTGCGGCTCGGCCGGCTGGCGCAGCAGCGCGGCCTGGGCCTGCTTGTCGTCGCGGGCGGCCTCCCGGCGCAGCCGGTCGATGGCCCGGTTGCGGGCGGTGGTGGTGATCCAGGCGCCCGGGTTGGGAGGCAGGCCGGTCTCCGGCCACTTCTCCAGCGCGATCGTGAAGGCGTCCTGGACGGCCTCCTCGGCCAGGTCGATCGTGCCCAGGACGCGGACCAGGGTGGCCACGCACCGGCCGTACTCCTGCCGGTAGACGCGGGCCACCCCGTCCCGGTCCGTCATCTCAGACCTCGGGGTCGTCCTGGAACGGGCGCACCTCGACCGGTCCGCGGCAGGCCGCCGCGGCCTTGCCGGCCCAGTCCAGAGCCTCGTCCAGGTCCCGGGCCTTGATCACCCAGAAGCCGCCGATGTGCTCCTTGCTCTCCACGTACGGGCCGTCGGTGAGCATGACCTGGCCCTTCTCGGCCCGGACCACGGTCGCGTCGCTGGCGTCGGTCAGCCCGCCGGCGAAGACCCAGGCCCCGCTCGCCCGCAGCTGCTGGTTGACCTTCTCGACGTCGGCGTACGTCTCCTGGATGACCTCGGGCGGCGGCAGGGCCGCGTCCGGGTCGTCGTGCACGGCCAGCAGGTACTGCTTCATGGTCGTCTCCTCCTCGTACGGGTCGGACGGAAGCTAGCGGAGCCGCGGCCCGGCCGCGGGCTCCGGCGACCGGCTCCGCGCCGGTCCCACCCTGACCACGAACGGCGCGGTCCCCGATCGACACCGGCGGCGGAAATCTTTCTGGCCGCGCCGGCCGTACCGGCTGGTGGCCGACCCTGGCCGAGTCCTACGCGGTCGCGCTGACAGTATTGGGCCCAGCCCACGAGAGCCGGGGAGCCGGCGTGCCGATCGGAGCCTGACCCGGATGAGTGTCGACGCGGGGTTGTTCTCGCCGGTGCGGGCGGGGACCGAGGTGGAGGCGCTCACCTCGGACGAGGCGTTCCTGCAGGCGATGCTGGACGCGGAGGCGGCGCTGGCCCGGGCCCAGGCCCGGATCGGGCTGGTGCCGGCGGACGCGGCCGCGGCGATCACGGCGGCAGCGCGGGTGTCCACTGTGGACCTCGTCGCGATCGCGCGGGCCGCCCGCGACGGGGCCAACCCGGTGGTGCCGCTGGTGCCGGCGCTGACCGCGGCGGTGCGGGCGGCCGACCCGGCCGCGGCCGAGCACGTCCACAAGGGATCGACCAGCCAGGACATCCTCGACACCGGGCTGATGCTGCTGTCGGCCCGGGCCCTGCGGGTGGTCCTGCGCGACCTCACCGCGACCGCCGGCGCGCTGGCCCGGCTGGCGGCCGAGCACCGGGACACGCCCGCCGTCGGCCGGACCCTGACCCAGCACGCGGTCCCGCTCACGTTCGGCCTCAAGGCGGCCGGCTGGCACCACCTCGCCGCCGTGGCCGCGGACCGGGTCCGCGCCCTGCTCGGCACGCTGCCGGTCTCCCTCGGCGGCGCGGCCGGGACGCTGGCCGCGTACGTGGAGCACGCCCGGCTGCACGACCCGGCGGTCGACCCGGGCGCGTTCGCCGACGAGCTGGTGTCGGCGTACGCGGCCGAGACCGGGCTGGCCGAGCAGGTGATCCCGTGGCACACGCTGCGGGTGCCGATCGCCGACCTGGGCGCGGTGCTGGCGCTGGTGACCGGGGCGCTGGGCAAGTTCGCGCTGGACGTGCAGACGCTGTCCCGGACCGAGGTGGCCGAGGTGGTGGAGCCGGCCGCGACCGGGCGGGGCGCGTCCTCGACCATGCCGCACAAGCGCAACCCCGTGCTGGCCACGATGATCCTGTCCGCCGGGCTGCAGGTGCCGGCGCAGGCGGCGATCCTGGCCCAGTGCCTGGTGGCCGAGGACGAGCGGCCGGCCGGGGCCTGGCACGCGGAGTGGGCCCCGCTGCAGGCCTGCCTGCGGCTGGCCGGCGGGGCGGCCGAGACCGCGGCCGAGCTCGCCGCCGGGCTCGTCGTCTTCCCGGCCGCGGCCCGGCGCAACCTGGACCTGACCGGCAGCCTGGTCGTCTCCGAGCGGGTCGCGGCCGTGCTGGCCGCCGCCCTGGGCAAGGCCGAGGCCAAGACCGTCATCGGCGCCGCGTCCGCGACGGCGACCGCCTCCGGCCGCCCGCTGGCCGCCGTGCTCAAGGACGACCCGCAGGTGAGCGAGCACCTGTCGGCGGCCGAGATCGACGCCCTGCTCGACCCGGTGGAGTACCTCGGCGTCGCCGGCCACCTGGTCGACCGCGCGCTCCGGGATCGGTGACCCGCTCCGGGATCGGTGCCCGGCTCCGGGGCAGTGACCCGCTCCG
>DATINN010000019.1:0-7215 GCA_035474175.1 Mycobacteriales bacterium
ACTACGCGGCCCTGACCAAGGTGTGCGCGGACGCCGGGGTGCCGCTCGTCGGCGACTCCGCGGCCGCGCTCGGGGCCGCTCACCAGGGCCGGCCGGTGGCCACCCAGGCGGCCGCCCATTCTTACTCGTTGAGCTTCGCCAAGGTGCTCTCGGCCGGCGGGGGCGGCGGCGCCCTGGTGCTGCCGGCCGAGGCCGTCGACCGGTTGCGGCGGCCGCTGGACTGGCTCCGCTCGGTGCCGCTGGTGGAGACGGCCGCGATCGCCGCGCTCGACCTGCTGCCCGACCTCGACCTGCTGGTGTCGCGGCGGCGCGAGGTCGCCCAGCGGTACGGCGAGGCGGCGGCCGCGCTCGGGGCGGTGCCGCAGCAGGCGGCCGCGGGTGACGAGCACGCCTGGGTGCACTGGGTGGCGCGGTTCGGCGGGGTCGACCGGGAGCGATTGGCGGCGGAGCTGCTGCGGCTCGGCATCGCGACCAAGCCCTACTACGCGCCGCCGCTGCACTGGCACGACTGGGGTGCGTACGGCGAGCGGGCGCAGTCCCTTCCGGTGGCCGATCAGCTCGGCCGGGAGGCGCTGGCCCTGCCGATGTCGTCCGAGCTGTCGCCGCGGCAGGCCGATCGGGTGGCGGCCGCGCTGTTCCGGGCGGTGGAGGTGGCCGGACGGTGATCCGGGAGCCTCAGCGCTCGGGCTTCCGGCCGGTCACGAGCAGCTGCTTCCCCAGGTCGGCGAGAGCGGGCTCGGCGGCGAGGCGCCGTTCGGCGGCGAGTGCGGCGGTGTAGTCGGCGTTGAGGCGGGCGGTGAGGCCGGCGCGGCCGTGGACGGTGGCGCCGACCAGGAGGCCGGCGACCCGCTCGACCCGCAGGCCGGCGGCTCGGACGGCGGCGGCCAGCTCGGTGGCGTCGAGCAGGTGCAGGTCGGCGGCGTGCTCGCCGAGCCGCCAGACGCCACGCTTGGTGGTGAGTCGCTCCAGGGCCTCGTCCGGGCGGTCGGCGGCGAGCAGCTCCGTCACCAGCGCCTGCCGCGAGTCGACCAGCACGCACAGCGCACCACCCGGCCGCAGCCAACCCGCACAGCGGGCGATAGCGGCGACCGGATCGCTCGCGTATTGCAACGACCCCATCGCCACCACGAGATCCGCTCCATCCGGCGGCAGCACATCTCCCCGGCCGGATCCCCGGCCGGGTCCCTCGCCAGATTCGCCGCCCCAGCTCCCGCTCCATCCCCCGCCGGATTCGCCGGCGGATCCTCCGCCCGATCCCGGGGCCGATCCCGCGGCGGATCCCGCGGCGGATCCTCTGCCCGATCCCGCGGCGGATCCTCCGCCCGATCCCGCGGCGGATCCTCCGCCCGATCCCGCGGCGGATCCCGCGGCGGATCCCGCGGCGGATCCGCCATTCAAGCCGCTGTCCGAGCCCGCGCCGGATCCGGCGGCGCCGGCGGCCGGCGGTTCCGTTGTGGGGGTGGGTGGGCCGGGGGTGGGGGTGCGGGTGAGGTGTACGTGCTCGACGGGGGCGTGGATCAGGGTGAAGGCGGTGCCGGCGAGGCGGGTCGCCGCACGGGCGGCCATGGCCGGGGCCGGTTCGATGCCGATGACGTGGTGGCCGGCGGCGACCAGCCGCTCGGCCCAGCGGCCGACACCGCAGCCGACGTCGAGCACGGTGGCCGGCCCGGGACCGAGCAGGCTGGCGGCGATCTCCCAGGCCAGCTCGTCGTACGCGCGCCGGTGCGGCGCCGCGAAGTGCTCGTCGTAGGAGTCGGCGAGCGCGTCGTACAGGGGCGCGCTCGGCCTCATGCGGTCGGGGCCAGGGTGCGGCGGCCGGTGCGCCAGAGCAGGTCGGCGGCATAGGTGCGCGGGCGCCAGGCCAGGTTGAGGGCGTAGTTGCTGCCGCAGCCGACGCACTCCTTGCGGAAGAAGCGCTCGTGCTCGTCGCGGTAGTGCGGGCTCGACACGATCTCGGCCAGCGGCGTGGTGCGGACGTTGGAGCGGGCGTCGTGACCCCAGCAGCCGCCGACCTGCCCGGTCGAGTGGACCATCAGCTTGAGCTGCGACTCGGCGCACGGCAGGGACCGCTGCAGCAGGTCGTCGAAGTGCCCGCGCAGGTACGACAGCTCCGAATACCGCGGCAGGAACCGGCGATCGGCCCGCAGCACCTCCTCCACCTCGGCCAGCGCCGCATCCACCGCCGACCGGTCCACCCGCGACTCGATCGACACCTGCCCGTCCCGGAACAGGAACGTGTGGTCGGTGGCCAGGTTGAGGTAGAGCTGCACCCGCAGCCGCTGCGCCAGCCGCATGATCCGCGGCAACGCGGAGACCGTGGACCGCATCACCGTGTAGTTCATCCGTACGCGCATGTTCAGCTCGTCGCGGTGGGCGATCAGCCGTTCCAGCGCGTCGATCGTCGTGTCGAACGCGCCGGCCTTGCCGCGGATCTGGTCGTGCTGCGCGGCGTCCGGGCCGTCGACGGAGACGTTGACGCTGCGGACCCCGGCGTCGAGCACCGCGGCGAGGCGGCGGTCGTCGAGCAGGATCGCGTTGGTGTTGAGGTGCAGGGAGCGGATCCCGGCCTGTCGCGCGTACGCCATGAGCTCGGGGGCGTCGCGGCGCAGCAAAGGCTCCCCGCCGGTGAAGTTGGCCTTCAGGATGCCCAGACCGGCGATCTGGTCGATCACGTCGCGCCACTCGGCGCCGTCCAGCTCCGAGCGGGTCACGGTCCGCCAGCAGGCGCAGCTGACGCACTTGAGGTTGCAGTTGTCGGTCAGGAACAGCTCCGCGACCAGCGGCCGGACGTGCAGCCGCGGCGCGACGTGCTCCTTCACCGCCAGCCGGCCGAAGAACCCGGCCAGCCGCAGCGTGTCCCCCACTCCCGTCACCGGCAGCGTGCGCCGCATCCCGCTCCTCTCGGTCCGCCCCCGACCGACCAGCCTAGGCCGCACCGAATAGTGCGGAACACCGCGATCGGTGCACCGCGGACCTGCGGGTCAGTGGATGGTGCGGGAGCCGGTGATGGGGACGCCGCCCACGACCGTGGTGCGGACGGCGGGGGCGCCGAGGTGGGCGAGGAGGTCGTTCTCGTGCGCGGCCTCGAGCAGGATCAGGTCCCCGGGTGCGTTGAGCTTGAGCACCCCGAGGTCAGGCCGGCGGAGTGCGGCCGCGCCGCCCACCGTGGCGGCCCGGATCACGGCCGGCACGGTGAGGCCGAGGAGCGGGCCGGCCAGCTGCAGCGCGTACGGGACGGACTCGCACCAGGACGTGCCCGGGTTGCAGTCGGTGCCGAGGGCGAGGGTGACGCCGGCGTCGCGCAGGATCCGGGCGTTGTCCCAGCCGCCGCCGGTGGTCAGCGTCGCGGTCGGCAGGAGCACGCCGACCACGCCGGCCGCGGCCATGGCCTTGGCCCCCGGCTCGTCGACGTGCTCCAGGTGGTCGGCGGAGGCGCAGCCGCACTCGGCCGCGAGGGCGGCGGCGCCGGTGCGGGTCAGCTGCTCGGCGTGCAGGCGGCCGCCGAGCCCGGCGGCCGCGCCGGCCCGCAGCAGGGTGCGGGCCTCGTCCACGGTGAACGCGCCGCGGTCGCAGAAGACGTCGATCCAGCGGGCGCCGGTGGCCTGCGGGAGGGCGTCGGTCAGGGCGCGGACGTGGGCGGCCCGGTCGGCGCCGGCCGGGACGACGTGGGCCAGCAGGGTCGGCTCGATCCGCATCGGCACGCGCTCGGCCAGCCGGCCGATCAGGCCGAGCAGGCGCAGCTCGGCCACGGGGTCCAGGCCATAGCCGGTCTTGACCTCGACGGTCGTGGTGCCGTTGGCGGCCATCCGCCACAGGCGGCCCGCGGCCAGGTCGAGCAGCTCGTCATCGGTGGCGGCGGTGGTCGCGGCCACGGTGGCCGCGATGCCGCCGCCGTCGTAGGACTCCCCCGCCAGCCGGGCCGCGTACTCGTCGCCGCGGCTGCCGGCCCACAGCGCGTGCGTGTGCGGGTCGACGAAGCCGGGCAGCACGCAGGCACCGCCGGCGTCCAGCTCCGGGGCGTCGGTGATCGTCCAGGGGACGCGGTCGTCCGGGCCGACCCAGGCGACGACGCCGCCGCGCACGGACACGGCGGCCGGACCCGGCACCGGCGCGCCGTTGTTGGTGACGACCCGCCCGGCCCGCCGGATCAGCAGGTCACCAGCCGGAGGCACTAGTCCCGCCCGCCGACCCCGCCAGCCGGATCCGGCCGCGAGCCGAGGGTCGGGTCGGGGCTGGGGTCTGGGCCGCTTTCGGCGGTGGAGGGCTGCCAGTCGGGGGCATGGGTGGCGGGGTCCAGCGGGACGCGGATCCCGACGGTCCGCGCGGTGTCGGTCGCGATCTCGTAGCCGGCGTCGGCGTGGCGCAGGACGCCCGTACCGGGGTCGTTGGTGAGCACCCGCTCGACCCGCGCACTGGAGGCCGGCGTCCCCTCCGCGACCACGACCACCCCGGCGTGGATCGACTTGCCGATGCCGACCCCGCCGCCGTGGTGGACCGACACCCAGGACGCCCCGGACGCGGTGTTGACCAGCGCGTTGAGGATCGGCCAGTCGGCGATGGCGTCGGACCCGTCCCGCATCCCCTCCGTCTCGCGCTCGGGCGAGGCGACCGACCCGGAGTCGAGGTGGTCCCGCCCGATCGCGACCGGCGCGGACAGCACCCCGCGCGCGACCAGGTCGTCGAACGCCGTCCCGGCCACGTGCCGCTCCCCGTACCCGAGCCAGCAGATCCGCGACGGCAGCCCCTGCCCGCGCACCCGCTCCTGCGCGAACCGGATCCACCGCTGCAGCCCGTCGTCGTCCGGGAACGCGTCCAGCACGGCCTGGTCGGTGGCGGCCAGGTCGGCCGGGTCCCCGGACAGGCAGGCCCAGCGGAACGGCCCGGCCCCGCGGGAGAACAGCGGCCGCACGTACGCCAGCACGAAGCCCGGGTAGGAGAACGCGTCGGTGAGGCCGGCGTCCTTGGCCTGCCCGCGCAGCCCGTTGCCGTAGTCGAAGACCACCCGCCCGTCGGCGGCGAACGCCACCATCGCCGCGCAGTGCGCCCGCATCGACTCGGTCGAGAGCCGGATGTACTCCTCCGGCTTGGTCCGGCGCAGCTCGACCGCGTCCGCCAGCGACAGCCCGGCCGGCACGTACCCGTTGAGCGCGTCGTGCGCCGACGTCTGGTCGGTGACGATGTCGATGTCCGGACAGGTCGACTGCAGGTGCGGGAAGACCTCGGCCGCGTTCCCGATCACCCCGACGGACAGGGCCCGCCGCTCCCGCCGCGCCGACAGGACGAGGGACAGCCCCTCGGGCAGGGACGGCGCGATCACGTCGAGGAAGCCGCCGTCCAGCCGCCGCTGGGCCCGCGCCGGGTCGACCTCCACGCACAGCACGGCCCCGCCGTTGCCGGTCACCGCCAGCGGCTGCGCGCCGCCCATCCCGCCCAGCCCGGCCGTCAGCGTCGCCGTCCCGGCCAGCGTCCCGCCGAAGTGCTGGTTCGCCACCTCGGCGAAGGTCGCGTACGTCCCCTGCAGGATGCCCTGGGTGCCGATGTAGATCCACGAGCCCGCGGTCATCTGCCCGTACATGGTCAGGCCGGCGTCCTCCAGCTCGCGGAAGTGGGCCGGGGTGGCCCACTTCGGGACCAGCAGCGAGTTCGCGATCAGGACCCGTGGTGCCTCGGGAGTGGTGCGGACGACGCCGACCGGCTTGCCCGACTGGACCAGCAGCGTGTCGTCCGGTGCCATCGTCCGCAGCGACTCCACGATCGCGTCGAACGAGCGCCAGTCCCGGGCGGCCCGACCGGAGCCGCCGTAGACGACGAGGTCGTCCGGCCGCTCGGCCACCTCCGGGTCGAGGTTGTTGTGCAGCATCCGCAGCGCGCCCTCGGCCCCCCAGCTCCGGGCCGTGCGCACCGGGCCGCGCGGGGCCCGTACCGGTCGAGATCCCTCCATGGGCTGAACCTATCCCCCTGCCGGTCCGCCGACGGGCCTCAGGCCAGCGGACCGGTGACGGCGGACGCGGCCTCGACCACCGCCGGCAGCAGGCCGCGGACGGTCTCGATCTGGGACGTGACCTCGCGGTCGACCCACATCGGCGGGACGTGCGCGCGGATCAGCCCGTGCACGGCCGCCGCGGCCGGGCCGGGCGCCGCCGTCGAGGCGCGCAGGTCGATCGCCTGGGCCGCGCACAGCAGCTCCACGGCCAGGATCGTCGCCACGTTGGACAGCACCTCGCCCGCCTTGCGGACGGCGTGCCAGCCCATCGAGACGTGGTCCTCCTGGTTGCCGCTGGTCGGGATGCTGTCCACCCCGGCCGGGTGGGCCAGCACCTTGTCCTCGGCCACCAGCGACGCCGCCGTGTACTGGGCCAGCATGAAGCCCGAGTTGAGCCCGGCCCGCACGGCCAGGAACGGCGGCAGCCCCCGGGACGTGGCCGGGTCGAGCAGCCGGTAGACCCGGCGCTCGCTGATGCTGCCCAGCTCCGCCGCCGCCATCGCGAGCATGTCGCCCGCGAACGCCAGCGGCTGCCCGTGGAAGTTGCCGGTCGACATGACCTCCCAGCCGTCGCCGTCGTTCTCCGGCACCACCACCGGGTTGTCGACGATCGACGTCAGCTCCACCTCCAGGACCCGACGGCAGTACGCCAGGGCGTCGCGAGAGGCACCGTGCACCTGCGGCGCACAACGCAGCGAGTACGGGTCCTGCACGGCGTGGTTGGAGTGCCGGTGTGACGCCAGCAGTGGCGAGTCTCGGAGCAGCAGCCGGAGGTTGGCCGCGGAGGCGATCTGACCCGGATGCGGGCGGATCCGGATCACCCGCTCGTCGTACGCCCGGTCGGTGCCGAGCAAAGCCTCCACCGACAGCGCGCAGGCCACGTCGGCGGTCTTTGCCAGCCCCTCGGCGTCGGCCACGGCCAGCGCGAGGACGGCCTGCATCGGCTCGGTGCCGTTGATGAGGGTCAGGCCCTCCTTCGGCGCCAGCGTCAGCGGCTCCAGCCCGGCCTCCTTGAGCACCTCGGCCGCGGGCCGCCCGTTGAGCAGCCCCTCGCCGACCAGCGGCAGCGCCACCGCGGCCAGCTGGGCCAGGTCACCGGACGCGCCGACCGAGCCCTTGGACGGCACCACCGGCAGCAGGTCCCGGTCGAGCAGCTCCAGCAGCCGGGCCGGCAGCTCCAGCCGGCAACCGGACGCGCCGGCCGCGATGGTCCGGGCCCGCAGCAGGAGCAG
>DATINN010000020.1:0-2602 GCA_035474175.1 Mycobacteriales bacterium
CGGCACCAGCTTGCTCTTCGGCCGGCCGGTGACGTCGACCCAGGCGCCGAGGGCGAACTCGACCCCGGCGGCGCTGAGCTCGGCGGCCAGCGCGGCGTGGTCGGAGTCCGGGTCGAGCAGCGTGTCCATCGATCTCCTCGGGTCTGGTGCGGTGGGTCAGGCCTGCGTGCTGTCGACGGGCTGAGGCTGGTCCACTGTGGACGGTGGCGGCGGGGCCGGCCGGCGGCGGCGGGCGAGGAGGCGGATCCCGGCGGCCGGGTCGAGCTCGCGGCCGCCGGTGAGGCCGGCCGGCAGGGTCAGCAGCACCACCAGCAGCACCACGGCCAGCCCGACCTCGGTCAGCCCGGAGCGGTGCGGGATCTCCCAGCCGCCGATGGTGGTGCCGCGCTCGACCGCCCGCAGCAGCTCCAGCACGACCGAGATCGCCAGCGTGCCCACGACCGCGCCGGAGACGCTGGTGAGGCCGCCGACCACCAGCATGGCGATCGCGGTGAAGGTCAGCGTCAGGTAGAACGAGTCCGGGTTCAGCGAGCCGAAATACTGCGCGAACAGCGATCCCGCCACCCCGACCAGGAACGCGCTGGCGGCGAAGGCCAGCCCGCGCTCCCACCACACCCGGATGCCGAGCGCCCGGGCCGCGACCTCGTCCTCCCGGCTGGCGGCCAGCCGCATGCCGACGCGGGACTGCCGGAACGCCACGGCGGCCACCACCCCGAGGCAGGCCCAGACCAGCAGCGTGGTGGCCCGGGGCTGGTCGGCGTCGACGATCAGCCCGGCGCTGCCGCGGGTGACCGCGTCCCAGTTCTGGAACACCGAGTGCACCGCGATGAGGATCGCGACCGTGGCCAGGCTGGCGGTCAGCCCGGACAGCCGCATGATCGGCAGGCTCAGCACGGCCGCGAACACCGTGGCCACGGCCCCGGACAGCAGGGCCGCCTCGGTCCCGCCCAGCTGCAGCGTGGCCAGCGCCGAGGGCAGCCCCGGCAGCTGGAACGACTTCTGCGTCGGGGACATCGTCACGATCGCGGTGGTGTAGGCGCCGACGCCCATGAACGCGAGGTGGCCGAAGGAGAAGATGCCGGAGCCGCCGACGAAGACGCTCAGCCCGACCACGAGCAGCAGCATGATCAGCGCGGTGCCGGTGGCCCGGGCCAGCCGCGGGCTGCCGGACTCGCCCAGCAGGGTGGCCACGACGACGATCAGGCACAGCGCCGCGGCGAGACCGGCGGTCCGGCTCAGGGCGGGGGACAGGCGCATGGTCACACCCGCACCGCGGTCGAGGGGACCCGGAACAACCCGCCCGGGCGCAGGCACATCAGCCCGAAGACACCGGCGAACAGGAACGCGTCCCGGTAGCCGGCCAGCCCGTACGGCAGGACCTGCTGCAGGACGGTGGTGCCGGCGCCGAGCAGGTAGCCGCCGACGACCGCGCCGGGCAGGCTGCCGAGGCCGCCGATCGCGGCCGCGGTGAAGCCGAACAGCACCGGCGCCAGCCCCATCGTGATCGACACGCTGCCGGTCTGGCCGACCAGCAGCACCGCACCGACGCCGGCGAGCAGGCCGCCGATGCCGAAGGCGGTGGCGATGACCCGGTTGCTGCGCACCCCGCACAGCCGGGCCATGCCGAAGTCCTCGGCCGCGGCCCGCATCTGCACCCCGGTCGCGGTCCGGCGCAGGAACAGCGCCAGCCCGACCAGCAGCACCGCCGTGCCGGCCACCGTCACCACCGACAGCCAGCCGATGGTGAGCCCGCCGACGGTCAGCGAGCGCCGGAACAGCGGCGACACGTCGGCCGACTTCGGCAGCGTGGTGAAGATCATCTGGGCCAGGTTCTGCAGCAGGAAGCTCACCGCGAACGAGGTGATCAGCAGCGTCGCCGGGTTGGCCCCGCGCACCGGCCGGAACGCGACCCGCTCCATCAGCAGCGCCAGCACGACCACCACGGCGATCGACACGATCAGCATCAGCGGCCAGGACCAGGTCTGGGTCAGGTAGACCGCGTACGCGCCGACCATGATGAGCTCGCCGTGGGCGAAGTTGACCAGCTGCATGATGCCGAAGATCAGCGCGATCCCCAGCGCGAACAGGGCGTAGAAGCTGCCCGCGGTGAGTCCGTCGACGAGGAGCTGCAGGAACCTCATCGTGCCCACTCCTCGGCCCTCGTCGCTCCCCGTTCGCGCTGCGAGCACTCGCGCTCACTCATAGGAGCTCCCGCTGGCCGAGGTAGAGGGCGCCGAGCTCGTCCGGGTGCAGCTCGCCCCGGGCCGCCTCGGCCACCAGCCGGCCGCTGCGCAGCACGTAGCAGCGGTCGGCCACGGCCACGGCCCGGCTCGCGTTCTGCTCGACCAGCAGGATGGTCAGCACGTCCGCCCGCAGCCGCTCGATGGTGTCGAAGACCAGGTCGACCAGCACCGGGGCCAGCCCCAGCGACGGCTCGTCCATCAGCAGCAGCCGGGGCCGGCCCAGCAGGGCCCGGGCGATGGCCAGCTGCTGCTGCTCGCCGCCGGACAGCTTCCCGGCCGCGGTCCGGTAGTAGCGCCGCAGCACCGGGAAGCGCTCCAGCTGCTCGTCCACATCGGACCCGACGGCCGACCGGTCCCGG
>DATINN010000021.1:0-10634 GCA_035474175.1 Mycobacteriales bacterium
GCCGGCGTCCAGGGGGAGGGCGCGGTACCAGTTCAGCGCGCCGGACAGGCAGTCGGGCTCGTGCAACCCGTCGACGTAGTGGTCGACCCTGTCCGCGGGGAGCCCGCCGTTGCGCAGGCTCCGGCGCAGGAACGCCCCGCCCCGCGCCATCAGGAGGGTCTCGGGGAGGAACGGCAGCTGGAAGAAGCCCATGTACCAGCTGCGGGCGGCCTGGCTGCTGGTGACCAGGCTGCGGACCAGCGCCCGCGGGTGCGGCGTGGAGACGACGGTCAGGGTGCGCAGCCGCTCCGGCGCGTCGGCGCCGAGCCGCCAGGCCACCGCGCCGCCCCAGTCGTGCCCGACCACGTGGGCCCGGTCGACGCCGAGCCCGTCCAGCACGCCCAGCACGTCCCGGGCCAGCTCACCGGTCGTGTACGCGGCCCGCCCGGCCGGCCGCGCGCCGGGCGAGTAGCCCCGCTGGTCCGGCAGCACGACCCGGTAGCCGGCCTCGACCAGCGCCGGCCACACCTCGTCCCACTCGCCCGCGTGCTGCGGGAACCCGTGCAGCAGCACGACGACCTCGCCGTCCGGACCGCCCTCGACCCGGACGTCGAGGTCGAGCTCGCCGACCCTCATCGGGCCCGGCGGGCGAGCCGGTCGCGGTCGAGGATGACCACGGTCTTGCCCTCCAGCCGCACCCAGCCGCGGTGCGCGAAGTCGGCCAGCGCCTTGTTGACCGTCTCCCGGGACGCGCCGACCAGCTGGGCCAGCTCCTCCTGGGTCAGGTCGTGGGTGACCCGCAGCTGCCCGTTTTCCATCGTTCCGAAGCGCTGGGACAACTGCAGCAGCTGCTTGGCCACGCGGCCGGGGACGTCGGTGAAGATGAGGTCGCCGAGCATCGCGTTGGTCCGGCGCAGCCGGCGGGCCACCACCCGCAGCAGCTGCTCGGCGATCTGCGGGCGCTGGGTGATCCAGGACCGCAGCGCCTGCTTCGACATCCGGGCCAGCCGGGCGTCGGTCACCGCCACCGCGGTCGACGTGCGCGGGCCGGGGTCGAACAGGGACAGCTCGCCGAACTGGTCGGACGGCCCCATCACGGCGACCAGGTTCTCCCGGCCGTCGGGGGTGCGCCGGCCGAGCTTGATCTTGCCCGCCAGCACGATGTAGAGGCTGTCACCGGGCTCGCCCTCGTGGAAGACGACGGTGCCGCGGGGCACGTCGAGGAGGTCGAACTGCTCGGCGATCACCTCCGCGTCCTCCGGAGGCACCCCCTGGAACAGCCCGGCCTTGGCCAACACCTCGTCCATGCGGCATCCCTTCGACCCGCGCAAAGCTCCCGGTGGCGATGATCGCCACGGGCCCCGCGCCCCGCAGTCTAGAAGCGACCGGCGGCGAATCGGCCAGGCAGGCCGTGGTCAGGGTCGGCGGACCGACTGCCGGCCCTTGCGGATCGGGCGTCGGGGCAGAAGCCGGGACAGCTTGCGCCGCCGGCCGTACTCGTCCAGGGCGGCCGGGAAGCCTTCCCGGACGAACGTGTCCATCTCCTCCGGCCGGGCCTCGTCCAGGAACTCCTCGACCCGGTCCTCCACCGCGACGGAACGCAGCGGGTTCTCCACCCGCTCCATGACGATCATGAAGCCGAGGAGGATGAACGGGAAGAACACCACGAGCAGACCGGCCATAGTGCCCGTCATCCTGCCCCATCACCTTGGGTACGCGCGCATCGGCGCGCTGTGGTGCGCCTGTCCCGGGCCGTGGTCGCGCCCCCGTCCCGGTGCTTCTCGCGCCTGTCCCGGGCCTTCCCGCGCCTGTCCCGGTCCTCCTCGCGTCCGTTTCGTCGGACGCCAGTCGTACGCTGGCGCGCGTGAGCAGCCCCGCCGCCCGTGCCCGCCGGTTCCAGAACGAGACGTCGCTGGGCCGCACCCGGCGGGCCCGCCGGATGACCCGGGAGCTGGCCGCGATCTGGCCCGACGCGGTCACCGAGCTCGACTTCAGCACCCCGCTGGAGCTGGCCGTGGCCACGATCCTGTCCGCGCAGTCCACCGACCGCGGGGTCAACCTGGTCACCCCGACGCTGTTCGCGAAGTATCCGACCGCGGCCGACTACGCCGGCGCCGACCGGGCCGAGCTGGAGGCCCTGATCAAGTCGACCGGGTTCTTCCGCAACAAGACCTCGTCGCTGATCGGGCTGGGCACCGCGCTGGTCGAGCGCTTCGGCGGGGTGCTGCCGCACACCCTCGACGAGCTGGTCACGCTGCCCGGCATCGGCCGCAAGACGGCCAACGTGATCCTGGGCGAGGCGTTCGGGATCCCGGGGATCACCGTCGACACCCACTTCGGCCGGCTGGTCCGGCGCTGGCAGTGGACCGCGGAGACCGACCCGGTCAAGGTCGAGTTCGCGGTGGCCGAGATGATCCCGAAGAAGGACTGGACCCTGCTGTCCCAGCGCACGATCTGGCACGGCCGGCGGATCTGCCACGCCAAGAAGCCGGCCTGCGGGGCCTGCGCGCTGGCCGCCGACTGCCCGTCGTACGGGCTGGGTCCGGTCGACCCGGTCGAGGCGGCGAAGCTGGTCAAGACCGGTCCGCAGGTCGCGGTGACGCGGTGAGGTTGCTGGTCGCGGTGCTGGCCCTGGGGCTGCTGGCCGGGTGCACGTCCGGCGGCACCCCGCAGCACGCGACCCCGCCGTCGGGGGCGGCGTACGTGCTGCCGGGCTGCCCGGCCCAGGCCGCACCGAGCACCTCGGCCACCGCCCTGCCCGACCTGCAGCTGCCCTGCCTGGGCGACGCCGGCGCGGAGGTCCCGCTGCGGCGGCTGACCGGCCGGCCGACCGTGCTCAACCTGTGGGCGAGCTGGTGCGCGCCCTGCAAGGAGGAGCTGCCGGCCTTCGCCCGGCTGTCGACGGCGGCGCGGGGCAAGGTCGAGGTCGTCGGCGTCGCGTCCAAGGACGACCCCGGCCGCTCGGTGGAGTACGCGGGACGGACCGGGCTGCCGTTCCCGTCCCTGCAGGACGAGGCGGGCAGCCTGCTGCGCGCGCTGCGCCGGGTCGGCCTGCCCGCCACCGTGCTGCTGCGGCCGGACGGCTCGGTCGCCGACGTCTACCAGGGGCAGCCGCTGACCGACACGAGTTTGCGGAAGCTGGTCAAGGACAAGCTCGGCGTCGATGTCTGAGCTGCCGGGATGGCTGGATCCGCTGGTCCGGTCGGTCGCGTCGGCCTCGGCCGCGGACTTCCTGCGGATCGGGGCGCCGCCGGCACCGGTCGGCGGCGGGCGCCGCTCGGCGGTGCTGATCCTCTTCGGCGACGGCCCGTCCGGGCCTGACCTCCTGCTCATCGAGCGGTCGGCCGGGCTGCGCAAGCACGCCGGCCAGCCCGCGTTCCCGGGCGGGGCGATGGACCCGGGCGACGGCGGCCCCGAGGGCACGGCGCTGCGGGAGTCGGCCGAGGAGGTCGGCCTGGACCCGGCCGGCGTACGGGTGGTGGCGCTGCTGCCGGAGCTGTTCCTGCCCCCGACCGGTTTCCTGGTCACGCCGGTGCTGGCCTGGTGGCACACCCCGGCGCCGGTCGGCGTGGTGGACACGGCCGAGGTGGCCCGGGTCGAGCGGGTGCCGATCGCGGAGCTGGTCGACCCGGCCAACCGGTGCCGGGTCCGGGGCCCGTCCGGGTACGCGGGACCGGCGTTCACCGTGCGCGGGATGGTCGTGTGGGGGTTCACCGCGGCCGTGCTGGACCGGGTGCTGGAGCTGGGCGGCTGGGCCCGGCCGTGGGACCCGGACGACGTGCGCGACCTGCCCGAGCGGGCGCTGGACCTGGCCCGGCGCGGGGTGCCGCCCGGGTACGTCGGGCCGCGGGGCGGGCCGGAGCTGCCGGAGTTCTCCTCGGGGTCCGACCGGCCCGCCGGCCCGGGCGGGCGCTCGGCCGGCTCGGCCGGTGGCCCAGCCGGCACTGACGACGGTCCGGACGGCGCTGACGACGGTCTGGCCGACTCGGACGACGGTCCGGCGGCCGAGGACGTCCTGCCCGCGACGTCCTGACGGGCGCACAGCCGGGGACGGTACGGTTCCGCCCGTGAGATCGGGCGTGCTCCGGATGCTCGCGGGCGGCGCCCTCCTGCTGGGGTCGGTGTCCTGCGGCCAGGCGGACAACCCCGCGGGCGCCGAGTCCGGGCAGCCCGACCAGGTCACGCTCACCCCGGCCGCCGACGGCACCCAGTCCGTCGAGGTCGACGCCGGCGACGACTTCCGCTTCCACCCGGCGCTGATCACCGCGCAGCCCGGTCCGGTCCGGCTCACGCTCAAGCACGTCGGCAAGGGCGCCCCGCACAACTGGCAGGCGCCCCAGCTGCCCGGCGCGTCGGTGCCGCTGACCACGGCCGGGCAGTCCAGCGCGGTCACGTTCACCGTCGCCCGGCCCGGCGACTACCGGTTCATCTGCTCCATCCACGAGACCCAGGGCCAGGTCGGCCGGCTCGTCGTGAAGTCCGCCCCGTGAGCCTGCTGGACGCCGCGCTGCTCGTGGCGACGTTCGCGTTCGCCGTCGGCGGGTTCCGGCAGGGCTTCGTCACCGCCGTGCTGTCCTTCCTCGGCTTCTTCGGCGGCGCCGTGCTCGGCGCGCAGCTGGCCGACCCGATCGCCAACCGGCTGGCCCCGGACTCGTCCTGGCGGGTGGCGGTCGCCGTCGCGGTGGTGCTCGCGGTCGCGCTGGTCGGGCAGGTGACCGCCGTCTGGATGGGCAACCAGCTGCGGCAGCGGCTGACCTGGCGTCCGGTGCAGCGGCTGGACGCGATCCTCGGTGCCGTGGTGTCCGCGGTCGCGGTGCTGCTGGTGTTCTGGATGGTGGCCACGCCGCTGGCGTCGGCGCCGTACCCGCGGGTGTCCTCGGCGGTCCGGGACAGCCAGGTCGTCCGCGCCGTCGACGATGTCGTGCCGCGGCAGGTGCGCTCGCTCTACTCCTCGCTGCGCGACGCCGTCCGCGGCTACGACTTCCCCGAGGTGTTCGGCCCGCTGGTGCCGACCCGGGTCCGGGACGTGCCCGCGCCCGACCCGGCCCTGCTGCGCAGCCGCGCCGTCGGCACCGCCCGCGGCTCGGTCGTCAAGATCACCGGTCTGGCCTCCTCCTGCGCCCGCCGGGTCGAGGGCTCCGGTTTCGTGTACGCCGCCGACCGGATCATGACCAACGCGCACGTGGTCGCCGGGGTGCAGCGGCCGTCGGTGGAGGTCGGCGGTGAGCAGCGGGAGGCGACCGTCGTGCTCTACGACCCGGCCAAGGACGTCGCCGTCCTGCAGGTGCCGGACCTGGGGCTGCGGCCGCTGTCGTTCGCGCCCAAGGCGGTGGACACCGACGACGACGCGATCATCCTCGGCTTCCCCGAGGACGGCCCGTTCTTCGCCGGCGCGGCCCGGATCCGGGACCGGATGGAGATCCGCGGCCCGGACATCTACGACGACCGTACGGTGACGCGGCAGGTCTACTCGATCTACGGCGACGTCCGCAGCGGCAACTCCGGCGGGCCGCTGATCTCGCCGGACGGGACCGTGCTGGGGGTGATCTTCGCGGCCGCGGTGGACCAGCAGTTCACCGGGTTCGCGCTGACCGCCGCGGAGGTGGCGCCGGACGCGCGGGCCGGGAACGCCTCGACCCAGCCGGTGCCGACCGGCGACTGCGCCTGACGCCGGCCGGTGCGCGGCCGCTTTGCTGCCGGCCGCTGGCTGGTGCGGCGCCGCTGGCCGGCGCCCGGCCGCCGGGCTAGTTCTTGGCCCAGCGGAGGAGCTCGCCGGTGACCTGGTCCGGCGCCTCCTCGTGCGGGTAGTGCCCGGCCCCCTCGATCAGCCGCCACTCGTACTCGGCGGCGACGTACCGTCCGGAACCCAGTGCCGTCCGCGGCAGCGTGCACGTGTCGAGCGCACCATGCAGCTGGAGCGTGGGCGCGGTGATCGGCTCGGACAGCGTGCGGGCGTACCGGAAGCCGTCCGGGCGCAGCTGGGACCGCACCAGCCAGCGGTGATACTCCAGCGCGCAGTGCGCCGTCTTCGGGATCCGGATCGCCTCCCGGTAGCGCTGGACCGCCTCGTCGTGGTCGCTGGTCCGCTGCCAGGCCGGGCCGGACCAGCGCTGCAGCAGCTCGCCGACGTACGCGCCGCCGTCCCTGGTCAGGTGCGACTCGGGCCGGCGCGGGGTCTGGAAACCGAACGCGTACCGGCTGGCGCGCAGCTGACCGCGCGGGTCGGTGAGCACCGCCGCCCGCAGCCGGCGCGGGTGGGCCGCGCTCAGCACCGCCAGCCGGCGCACCACCCGCGGGTGCAGCGTGCCGACCGTCCAGGCCAGGATGCCGCCCCAGTCGTGCCCGACGATCGTCGCGTCGCGCTCGCCCAGCGCCCGGACCAGGCCGGCGACGTCCCCGGCCAGCGTGACCGCGTCGTACCCGCGCGGCGGCTTGTCGCTCGCCCCGTAGCCGCGCAGGTCGGGGGCGACGACCCGGAAGCCGGCGTCGGCCAGCCCGACGAGCTGGTGCCGCCAGGTCCACCAGAACTCCGGGAACCCGTGCAGCAGCAGGACCAGTGGCCCCGTCCCGGCCTCCGCGACGTGCAGGCGGACACCGTTGGCGCTCACCTCCCGGTGCGTCCACGGCCCGTCGACGAGGACGGAGGAAGCGTCCGGGGTCACGCGGGCGGGGCGGTGGTGGGATGGCGGGCCCAGGTCGCGGTGTCCTTGGCCGTCTTCAGCGTCCGCTCCGGCTTGCTCATCTTCTTCAGCTGCCGCCGCCCCAGCAGGGCCAGCACGGCCGCGATGAGAAGGAAGACCACCCACACGATCAGGTACGACAGCCAGCGCGGCAGGCCGATCGCGACCAGCACCTCGGCGATCACCACGAACAGGAACGGGACCGAGAACAGCAGGATGACCCCGGCCGCGGCCAGCATCCCGCCGCCGACGCCGGCCCGCTTCACGGTGCCGCTCACCTCGGTCTTGGCGAGCTCGATCTCCGCCCGGACCAGGGTGGAGACGTGTTCGGACGCCCGGCGGACCAGCTCGCCGACCGACGGCTGCTGATCCGGGGACTCGACTGTGCTCACCGTGGCGCCTCCTCGAGGGTCGTCGGTGCGATCATCCCGGTTCGGCGGCGGGGCGGTCCAGCGACCCCACGAACAGCGTGCCGGGATCCCACTCCGGGTCGGTGGCCAGCACGATCACCTCGTCCCCGGCGTGCAGGACGGTGTCGCCCCGGATCTGCAGCAGCGTCCCGTCCCGGACGCCCAGCGCGATCCACAGGTGCCGGTCCGGCGCCAGGTCGTCGACCGCGGTGCCGTCGGCGGGCGAGCCCGGCTCCACCACGTACTGCCGGGCGCCGGCGGGCTCGTCCCGCAGCCGCACGCCCAGCGCCCACGGCTCCAGCCGGACCTCGTGCATGGGCACCCCGACCCGGTCGGCCACCCACGGCACCAGGCCACCCTGGACCACGACGGAGAACAGCACGACGACGAAGATCACGTCGTACAGCTCGACCTTGTCGCCGATCCCCTCGGCGTCGAGGATGAACGTGCCCAGCAGGATCGGGACGGCCCCCTTGAGCCCGGACCACAGCACGAACCCGCGCTCCCCGCGGGTCAGCCGGACCGGCAGCAGCACCAGCCCGACCAGCAGCGGCCGGACCAGGAAGGCCACGGCCGCGGCCAGGACCAGCCCGATCACCCAGGCGTTGTCGTCGGGCAGGGTGCCCAGGTTGACGGTCAGCCCGAGGACGACGAACGCGACGATCTCCGCGACGCTCGACAGCGCGCCGACGAACCGGGTGATCTCCCGCTTGTACGGCGCCTCCTCGTCGCCGATGACGATGCCGGCCACGAACACGGCCAGGAAGCCGGAGCCGTGGGCGACCGTGGCGACGCCGTAGATCACCAGCGCCAGGGCCAGCACCCGCAGCGGGTAGAGCCCCTCGCTGGGCAGCGGCAGCCGGCGCATGGCCGCCAGCAGCGCCGCGCCGCCGGCCAGCCCGACCGCCCCGCCGACCACCATCTGCAGGACGAAGACCAGCGCACCCTGCCCGTACGAGCCCAGGCCGCCGCCGGACCCGGACGCGGACAGCAGCGCGGCCATCAGGGCGATGCCGACCGGGTCGTTGGCCCCGGACTCGCCCTCCAGCAGGGTGCCGGCCCGGCCCGAGACCTCCCGCCGGCCCAGCACGGAGAACACCACGGCCGGGTCGGTCGGGGCCAGCGCGGTGCCGACCAGGAGGGCCGGCAGCCAGCCGAAGTCGAAGATCCAGTGGGCCAGCGCCGCCACCGCGACCGCGGTGACCAGGGTGCCGGCCACGCCGAGCCAGATCACCGGCCCGGCGACGGCCTTGAAGCGGCGCCGGCCGATGTGCATGCCGCCGTCGAGCAGGATCACCGCCAGCGCCACGGTGACCACCCGCTCCACCGTGCCGATCGACAGCTCGCTCAGCCCCGGGAAGATGTCGGACACGACCGCGGCGCCGACCAGGAACAGGGCCGGCGCCGGGACCCGGACCACCCCGGACAGCCGGTTGGAGAGCACCGCCGCGGCCCCGGCCAGGCCGACCACGAGCAGGATCAGCCCGAACGGGATCGAGTCGCTCATCCGCCCACCGCCTCCATCCGCACAGCTTCGCAGTGCCGGTCGCCGCCGCGCCGGTCAGCCCGGGAGGACGAAGTAGCGCAGCCAGACGTATCCCGCGGCCAGGCCGATCGTCACGGTGGCGACCAGCGCGCCGTACCGGGTGAAGCGCCAGAACGAGATCCGGTGCCCGCCGCGCTCGGCGATGCCGAGCACGACGACGTTCGCGCTGGCCCCGACAGCGGTCGCGTTGCCGCCCAGGTCCGCGCCCAGGACCAGCGCCCACCACAGCACCGTCGAGGACGCGGCGCCGCTCTCGGCCGCGACCAGCTCCTCGACCACCGGGCTCATCGTGGCGACGTAGGGGATGTTGTCCACGATGCCGGACAGGACGCCGGAGACGCCCAGCAGCAGCATCGCGCCGCCGAGCAGGTTCCCGCCGGTGGCGTCGCCGGCGGCCTGCGCCAGCCTGTCGATGACGCCGGCCTCGATGAGGCCGCCGACGGTGACGAACAGGCCCATGAAGAAGGCCAGGGTCGGCCACTCGACCTCGCGCAGCGCGTCCTCGATGCGGACGTGGGAGACGAGCAGCAGCAGGCCGGCGCCCAGCAGCGCGACGATGGACGGGTCCAGGTGCAGGCTGGTGTGCAGCACGAACCCGGCGATGGTCAGGACCAGCACGCCGAGGCTCTGCCCCAGCAGCCGGCGGTCGGTGATCGACGCCCGCTCGTCCAGCGCCATGATCTCGGCCACCCGGTCGGGGTTCATGGTCAGCGCCGACCGGAACAGCAGCCGGCACAGCAGCACCAGCACGGCCAGCAGCACCAGCACCAGCGGGACCAGGTTGAGCACGAAGTCGTTGAACGACAGCCCGGCCCGGCTGGCGACGATGATGTTGGGCGGGTCGCCGATCAGCGTCGCGGTCCCGCCGATGTTGGAGGCCAGCACCTCCGCGATGAGGAAGGGCACCGGGTCCAGGTCCAGCCGCTCGCAGACCAGGATCGTCACCGGGGCCACCAGCAGGACGGTGGTGACGTTGTCGAGCAGCGCCGAGGCGACCGCGGTGAGCAGCACCAGGCTGACCATGATCCGGAACGGCCGCCCGCCGGCCCGCTTGGCCGCCCAGATGGCGAGGTATTCGAACAGACCGGTCTGCCGGATCACCCCGACCAGCAGCATCATGCCGAGCAGCAGGAAGATGACGTTCCAGTCGATCGCCGTCTCCCGGTCGTGGAACGCGGAGTCGGCGTCGACCACACCGATGAGCACCATCGCGGCCGCCCCGCCGAGCGCGGCGGCGACCCGGTGCACCCGCTCGGTGGCGATGAGGACGTAGGTGACGACGAAGACGATGGTGGCCAGGACGGCCGTCATCGAGCGGGCCGGGGCGGGAGCACGGACGACCTCCGGGGCAGGCGGCGACGAGGACCGCCGACCAGACTTCCCGGCACACCAGAGCCCGACCCTACCCTGGGGCCGTGCGGACCGCTGCTGCTGCGACCCTGGCCGTCCCGGTGTCGGACACCGACCACGCCCGGGGTGCGGCCGACGCCCCGACGACGGTGGTGGAGTACGGCGACTACGAGTGCCCGTACTGCGCCGCCGCCCGGCCGGTGCTGGCCGCGCTCGTCGACGAGGGGCGCATCCGGCTGGTGTTCCGCAACTTCCCGCTGGCCGACATCCATCCGTACGCGCTGACCGCGGCGCTGGCGGCCGAGGCCGCGGCCGCGGCGGACCGGTTCTGGGACATGCACGACCTGCTGTTCCGGCACCAGCGCCGGCTGCGCGACGTCGACCTGGCCGGGTACGCGGCCCGGCTCGGGCTGCCGCCGGCCTCGGTCGTGGGCGACGCCGCCCAGGCGTACGGGGACAAGGTGGAGGCGGACTTCGCCTCCGGGCTGGCCAGTGGTGTCCGCGGCACGCCGTCGCTGTTCCTGGACGGGCGGCCGTACACCGGGCCGGTCGAGGTGGCGGCCCTGCGGTCCGCCCTGCGGTCCCGGCCGCGCTAGCCCCGTCCCCGGCCGGCGCGGCCTCAGCCGGGCTGGGTCGGTCGGCTCGTGCCGCCTGCGGTCGGGGCGGGGC
>DATINN010000022.1:0-4338 GCA_035474175.1 Mycobacteriales bacterium
ACAGCTCCTCCACGTCGTCGGCCGGCACCGCCGGCCCGGAGTTGAGCACGGACAGGTACGCGCCGGACGCCCGCCCGGTCCGGACCTCGACCCAGCCGCCGTCCACGTTGTGCCGCACGGCGTTCTCGACCAGGTTGCCGACCAGCCGCTCCAGCAGCTGCGGGTCGCCCTCCACCGGCGCCGGCCGGACCTCGGTCGAGACCACCAGTCCGCGCGCGGACGCCTCGACCGCGACCGCCGCGACCGCCGCCGGCACCAGCGTGGCCAGGTCGACCGGCTCCCGCTGGGCCAGCCCGCTGCGGGACTGGGCGTCGCTGCGGGCCAGCACCAGCAGCGCGTCGACCAGCCGGTCGGCCCGGATGCTGGCCTCCCGGACCACCTCCGCCATGGTCCGCAGCTCGCCCGTGGACGCGCCCGGGTCGCCCAGGGTCACGTCGACCTCGGTCCGGATGACCGACAGCGGCGTCCGCAGCTCGTGCGAGGCGTTGGCCACGAACCGGCGCTGGCTGTCGAACGCCGCGTCGAGCCGGGCCAGCATCGCGTCGAACGTGTCGGCCAGCTCCTTGAGCTCGTCCGGCGGGCCGTCGAGCGAGATCCGCTCGTCCAGGGTCTCCTCCGACAGCCGCCGGGCCGTCGAGGTGACCCGGCTGACCGGTTGCAGCGCCCGCCCGGCCAGCACGTACGCGGCGACCACGCCGACGACCGCGATCACCGCGAACACCAGCCCGGCCGAGCGCAGCAGCTCGCTGCGGGCGGAGTCGCGGACCAGCGAGGTGAACTGCTCCGAGGTCAGCGACCGCCCGTCGCCGACGTCCAGCCGCACCCCGGGGGCGAACCGCGGCAGCGACCGGACCGCCCGGTCCAGCACCACCAGCGCGACCGCCAGCAGCGTCGCCGCGACGACCGCCAGCAACCCGCCGTAGAGCAGGGTGAGCCGCAGCCGCAGGGTCAGCGCCGGCCGGCGGGCCATGGCCTTATCCCGCCGCCGCCGTGTCGCCGGCCGCCGCCGGCACCCGGTAGCCCGCGCCGACCACCGTCTCGACCAGGCCGGGCTCGCCGAGCTTGCGGCGCAGGGTCATCACGGTGACCCGGACCGTGGTGGTGAAGGGGTCCGCGTTCTCGTCCCAGACCCGGTCCAGCAGCTCCTCGCTGGACACCACGGCGCCGCGGGCGGCCAGCAGCACCTCCAGCACGCCGAACTCCTTGCGGGTCAGCTCGACCGGGCGGCCGCCCCGGGCGACCGTGCGCCGGGCCGCGTCCAGCACCACGTCGCCGGCCACGAGCACCGGTGGTGCGGCCGGGGTGGAGCGGCGGCCGAGGGCCCGGACCCGCGCAGCCAGCTCCGCGAACGCGAACGGCTTGGCCAGGTAGTCGTCGGCGCCGAGGGACAGGCCCTCGACCCGGTCGGCGACGGTGCCGCTGGCGGTGAGCATGAGCACCCGGGTCAGCGCGCCCTCGGCCGCGAGCAGCCGGCACAGCTCGTCGCCGGACATGCCGGGCAGGTCGCGATCCAGCACGACGACGTCGTACCGGGTGACGGTGGCCTTCTCGTGCCCGTCGACCCCGTCGTACGCGACGTCGACGGCCATGCCCTCGCGCCGCAGCCCGCGGGCGACGGCGTCGGCCAGCGCCGCCTCGTCCTCCACCACCAGCACCCGCACGATCCCAGTCTGCCCGACTCCCGCCGCAGCGGTGCGCACGCGAACCCTGAGCGACTCGTGAGAAAGGGCGGCCGGACTGCTGCAACCGGGTGACCGGCGTCACCCCTGCGACTGCGCATGCCTGTTGCTCCACCTGCTGTCGGGCTGTTACTCGATCGTTACGGCACCGCGGGAGTTAACCGTCCCGTCACGCTTGCCGACCCCTCGTCGAGGTGCATATGTTGTCGCCCACAACAATTAGCGGCAGGCGCGGTGGTGGGGTGCACCCCTCCCAGCCGCGGGCTCCGGCGCAGGTAGCGCCGGCACCCAGGGTCCTGCGCGGGTGCACGACGACCAGGAGCCAGGAAAGGACCCGGATCCATGCGCAAGCGTCACACCATGGCCGCGGCGGCACTTGCCGCTGCGGCCCTCCTGCTGTCCGCCTGTGGCGATGACGGCGGCGACTCCGGCAGCGGAGGCGGCAGCGGCAGCAACTCCAGTGGCAAGGTCGGCGTGATCCTGCCCGACGCGTCCACCTCGCCGCGGTGGGAGGCGAACGACCGGCCCCTGCTCAAGGCCGCGTTCGACGCCGCCGGGCTGCAGTCCGACATCCAGAACGCGAACGGCGACAAGTCGAAGTTCGGCACGATCTGCGACGGGATGATCAACTCCGGCGTCAACGTGCTGCTGATCGTGAACCTCGACAGCGACTCCGGCAGTGCCTGCCTCAAGAAGGCCCAGACCGCCGGCGTGAAGACCATCGACTACGACCGCCTCACCCTGGGCGGCGGCGCGACCTACTACGTGTCGTTCGACAACGTGCAGGTCGGCAAGCTGATGGGCGAGGGCCTGGAGAAGTGCCTGACCGACGCCGGCAAGTCCAAGGCGAACATCGTCTTCATCAACGGTGATCCGACCGACAACAACGCGGCGCTGTTCAAGCAGGGCTACGCCGAGGCCCTGAAGCCGGCGATCAGCTCGGGCAAGTACAAGCTGGTCGGTGACCAGACCGGCAAGTGGGACGCCACCGTGGCCGGCACCGCCTTCGAGCAGCTGTACACCCAGAACGGCGGCAAGATCGACGGCATCGTGTCCGCCAACGACACGATGGCCGGCGGCATCATCGCCCGGCTCAAGGCCAACAACCTCGCCGGCAAGGTGCCGGTGACCGGCCAGGACGCGAGCGTCGCGGGCCTGCAGGCGATCCTCGCCGGCCAGCAGTGCATGACCGTCTACAAGGCGGTCAAGAAGGAGGCCGACGCGGCCTCCAAGCTGGCCATCGCGCTGATCAAGGGCCAGGACGCCGCCAGCATCGCCACCGGCAGCGTGAAGGACACCCGCCTGAACAAGGATGTCCCGTCCGCTCTGGAGACCCCGGTCTCGATCACGAAGGACAGCGTGAAGGACGTCATCGCCGACGGCTATCAGAAGGCCTCCGACGTCTGCACCGCCGCGTTCGCCGCGGCCTGCAAGACCGCCGGAATCTCCTGACCCGCGGCGGGGGCCTGGCTCGCGGCCGCGGGCCGGGCCCCCGCACCGGGCACGTCCGAACTGATCACCGGGACAGACCTCGGGAGGGACCAGCATGACGATGCCGAGCGCCACCGCCACCGCTCCGCCGCTGGAGGGTGCGGAACCGATCCTGTCGCTGCGCGGCGTCAACAAGAGCTTCGGTGCGGTGCACGTGCTGCAGAACGTCGACTTCGACGCCTACCTGGGTCAGGTCACCGCGCTCGTCGGGGACAACGGCGCCGGGAAGTCGACCCTGGTCAAGGGCATCGCCGGCACCCAGCCCTTCGACAGCGGCGACTACCTCTTCGAGGGCAGCCACGCCACCGTGCACAGCCCCAAGGACGCCAACGCGCTGGGCATCGAGGTCGTCTACCAGGACCTCGCGCTGTGCGACAACCTCGACATCGTCGACAACCTCTTCCTCGGCCGGGAGCTCACCCGGGCCGGGGTCCTGGACGAGGCCACGATGGAGCGCCGGGCGACCGAGACGCTCGCGGGCCTGTCCGTCCGCACGGTCCGCAGCATCCGGCAGCAGGTCGCCAGCCTGTCCGGCGGCCAGCGCCAGACCGTGGCCATCGCCCGGGCCGTGCTGTGGAACTCCAAGGTCGTCATCCTGGACGAGCCGACCGCCGCCCTCGGCGTCGCGCAGACCGAGCAGGTCCTCAAGCTGGTCCGCCGGCTGGCCGACCGCGGTCTCGCCGTCGTGCTCATCAGCCACAACCTCAACGACGTGTTCGCCGTGGCGGACACCATCTCGGTGATGTATCTCGGCCGGCTGGCGGCCCAGGTGCGGGCCAAGGACGTGACCTCCAACCAGGTCGTCGAGCTGATCACCACCAGCCGGTCCGGCGACATGGGGCTGCAGCTGCCGGACGAGGCCGGCCCGGCCGCCGGCACCCTGAGCCCGTCCGCCACCGCCGCGTCCAGAGAGGACACGCCATGAGCACCGCGACCACCCCGGCCACCGCCGAGGAGGAGCCCCGGGTGCTGACCCCGGAGCCGAGGGACATCGGCACCGCCGTCTCCCAGTACGTGGCCCGGGTCCGCGGCGGGGACGTCGGCTCGCTGCCGGCCGTGCTCGGTCTGGTCGTGCTGGTCATCGTGTTCTCGATCCTGCGGCCGCACACGTTCACCAACGCGTTCAACTTCGCCAACCTGGTCAACCAGGCCGCGGCGGTCATGGTCA
>DATINN010000023.1:0-2843 GCA_035474175.1 Mycobacteriales bacterium
GGGCGGCGGCGCGGCGCTCGGCGCCGGCCCGGGCCCGGTGCCGGCCGGCCCGCATCACGCCGTACCAGAGGACGGCCATGAGGGCGCAGTACAGCGCGACGGCCCCCACGACCGTACAGATGACGCGCAGCACTCCGAGCACACTGCCTCCCCGTTGCGCGACGGAGGATGACTGTGCAGAGCACGGGCACCCGACGCCGCCACCATCACTGTACGTTCGATGTTCGCAACGAGACACCGAATGGTTCAGATACGGCCCCGATCTGATTGCGCCGAACGGCCCATCTTGTCCCGTTCGCGCCGGTACGGGCGGCCGTACCCGGCCTGTAGGTTGACCCCCGTGAAGGTGCGCGAGCTGACCATCCCGGACGCCTACGAGATCAGCACGGACGTCTTCCCCGACGACCGCGGGCTGTTCGTCAACCCGTTCCGCGCGGACGTGCTCGGCGAGGCGATCGGCCGCCCGCTGCCGGTGCTGCAGACCAACCACAGCACCTCCCGCCGCGGCGTCGTCCGCGGCGTGCACTTCTCGATGCTGCCCCCGGGCCAGGCCAAGTACGTCTACGTGCCCCGCGGCGCCGTCCTCGACATCGTCGTCGACATCCGCACCGGCTCCCCGACGTACGGGCAGCACGAGGCCGTCCGCCTCGACGACCGCGACTTCCGGGCGCTGTTCCTGTCCGAGGGGCTGGGGCACTGCGCGATCGCGCTGGAGGACGACACGGTGCTGTCCTACCTCTGCTCCACCGGCTACGCGCCGGACCGGGAGAAGGGCGTCAGCCCGGCCGACCCCGCCCTCGGGCTGCCGATCCCGGCCGACGCGCTGCTGTCCCCCCGCGACACCGCCGCGCCCACCCTGGCCGAGGCGGCCCACTCCGGCCTGCTCCCCTCGTACGAGGACTGCCGAGCCTTCTACCGCCGCGGGGGCCAGTAGCGCAGCAGGACTCGGGCCACGACGGTGCCGGGTCCGTACGCGCGGCTGTCGTCGGTGACGAAGGGGTTGTCCCCCTCCAGCCACCAGCCACCCTCGGCCGGCCGGACCGCCCGCTTGACCACCAGCAGGTCCGGCCCGCCCGGGAAGCGCGCGATCACCAGGTCCCCGGGCCGGACCGCACCCCCGGGCCGGACCAGGAGTGCGTCCCCGGACCGGAGGGTAGGCACCATCGACGGGCCGACCACGCGCACCCTCTGGAGGGGCCAGCGGAGTAATGTCGGCACGGTCCGATCATGACAGCGATTCGGAGGTTCACCCGATGCGGTTGTCCCGTCTGCTCGCGCCTCGCACTGTCGCCCATGCGCACTGCGACCTGCCCTGCGGCGTCTACGACCCCGCGCAGGCGCGGATCGAGGCGGAGTCGGTCAAGGCGATCATGGAGAAGTACCAGGGTAACGAGGACCCGGTCTTCCGGACCCGCGCTCTGATCATCAAGGAGCAGCGGGCCGAGCTGGTCAAGCACCACCTGTGGGTGCTGTGGACCGACTACTTCAAGCCCCCGCACTTCGAGAAGTACCCGCAGCTGCACGACCTGTTCAACAAGGCCACCAAGGCGGCCGGCGCGGCCGGCGGCAAGGGCTCGGTCGACCCGGCCGAGGGCCAGGCCCTGCTGGACCAGATCGCCGAGATCGACAAGATCTTCTGGGAGACGAAGCAGGCTTAGCGGTGAGTCTCCCTTGGTTGTCTCGCCGGTAGGGAATCAGGGAACGACTCCCCCATGAGCCTTCTCGACGCGGCCGGCACGGACCCCGTGCCGGCCGCGCCCGCACCCGGTGAGTTGTGTGTGATCCGGCACGGCGAGACCGAGTGGTCCCGCAGTGGCCGCCACACCAGCGTCACCGACGTCCCGCTGACCCCGACCGGCGAGCGGCAGGCGCGCGCGCTGGCGCCGCTGCTGGCCGGCCTCTGCCCGGCCACGGTCTTCACCAGCCCCCGCAGCCGGGCCATCCGCACCGCCGAGCTGGCCGGCCTCTCCGACCTGTGCACCGTCGAGGTCGCCGACGACCTGGCCGAATGGGCGTACGGGGAGTATGAGGGCATCACCACGGCGGAGATCCGCGAGACCCGCCCGGACTGGACGATCTGGACCGGCGACCCGCCCGGCGGCGAGACCGGGGCCGAGGTCGGAGCCCGGGCCGACCGGATGCTGGCCCGGATCCGCGACGCGCTGGCCACCGGGCCGGTCGTCACCGTCGGGCACGGCCACTTCAGCCGGGTGCTGACCGCCCGCTGGCTCGGCCTCCCGGTCACCGGCGGCGCCATGTTCGTGCTCGGCCCGGCCAGCCCCTGCGTGCTCGGCAGCGAGCACGGCCGGCCCGCCGTGCAGCGGTGGAACGTGCCCAACCCCGCTGAGCGCGCCGACAGCTGAGTTGCGTACCCTGCGCGCCGTAAGGGACTCGCCGGAAGGGCAACACGTGACCGACGACGCAGGGGCCGTGACCGCGGCCGCGGCCGCGCGCTACGACGACGTCGTCGAGCTGCGGCTGCCCGCCGACGGGGCCTACCTCTCCGTGCTCCGGACGGCGACCGCCGGGCTGGCCGCACGGCTCGACTTCACCCTCGACGAGATCGAGGACCTGCGCATCGCGGTGGACGAGGCCTGCGCCCTGCTGCTGCCCGACGCGGTGCCCGGGGCGTCGATGACGTGCCTGTTCGCGCTCAACGACCGCTCGCTGGCGGTGACCGTGCGGGTGCCCAGCCGGACCGGCCGGGTGCCCAAGCGCAACACCTTCGCCTGGACCGTGCTCACCGCCCTGGCCGGGGAAGTGGAGACCGACGTGGCCGCCGACGGCACCGTGTCGGTGACGCTTCTCAAGCGCGGCGGTCAGGGATGAGCGCCCGGAGCATC
>DATINN010000024.1:0-10029 GCA_035474175.1 Mycobacteriales bacterium
CTTCCGCCGGGCCGACGCCCGCGGCCTGGACGGCGGCCCGTACGACGTGGCCATCGCGATCGAGTGCGTGCACGACATGCCCGACCCGGTCGGCGTGCTGGCCGGGATCCGCGCCGCCACGACCGAGGACGCCCTCGTCTACGTCGTGGACATGGCCGCCGACGAGCGGCTGAGCGCCCCCGGCGACGAGACCCAGCGCCTGCTGTACGGGTTCAGCCTGCTGGTCTGCCTGCCCGACTCGCTCTCGCACGACGGCTCGGTCGGCACCGGCACGGTCATGCGCCCGGCCACCCTGGACGGCTACGCGAGGGCGGCGGGGTTCGCCGCCGCCCTCGCGCAGCCGGTCACCGACACCGGCTTCTGGCGCTTCTACCGGCTGGAGCGTTAGGCAGACCGGAGCGCCAGGCAGACCGGAGCGCCAGGCAGACCGGAACTCAGACCCGCCGCAGCCGCCAGAACGAGAACCAGGCCAGCAGCCCCGACAGCGCCAGGAACACGCCCGTCTCCGCCCACTGCAGCGGCCAGAACCGCGACGCCGGCTGGTAGACCAGCTGCTGCCGGTAGCCCGCGGCCGACAGCTGCGTCAGGCACGTCTCCAGCCGCGGCCTGACCTCGGTCACCCGCTGGTCCGGGCGGGGCGGACCCGGATCGCAGTCGACGAAGGACGCCGGCACCGGGACGGCCCGGCCGCTCGCGTCCACGGTCCGGTCGGAGAGCACCCAGGCGCCGGCCGGACCCCGCACCTCCAGCGTCGGCACCGGGTCGGAGTCGTGGTACCCGATGCCGTCGATCGTGTCCTCGCTGATCGTCGTGACCTGCGTGGTCGGCGGGATCAGGTGAGGCCGCACCCACAGTGGCATCGCGATCTGCACGAACGTGAACAGCGCGAGCGTCAGCGCGAGCGCCGCGATCGACCGGCGCAGCACGATCCCGATCGCCACCCCGAGCACCAGCGCGAAGACCGTGTACGCGACCGGTGTGATCCCGCGCATGGCGAAGGAGACCGGCGTCAGCCGGGACGGGAGCGACCCCCGGCTCTCGCTGGCCGCCCCGTCCAGCGGCGCCGCCCACCAGGTCACGGCCAGGGTCAGCACCCCGACGGCGGCCGCGGCGGCCAGCGCCGTGAGCCCGAGCCTGACCGCCAGCCACCGGGTCCGGGTGACGCCCTGGCTCCAGGCCAGCCGATGGGTGCCGTTCTCCAGCTCCCGGGCCACCATCGGCGCGCCCAGGAACGCCCCGACCAGCGCCGGGGCCACCGCCACCACGATCAGGCCGGTGAAGTAGAGCCGCCGGTCCCCCGGCGTGAGCAGGTCGAAGATGCCGGCGCCGGACCGCGGCAGCCGCGGCCCGGTGACCGCGAGCACGGCCGCGCAGGCGGCGACGGCTGCGTACAGGGTGGCGGTCTGGGCCCGGGCCTGCCGCCAGCTCAGCCACATCATCGGACCGCCTCCAGGGCCGGCCGGGCAGCCGCGCCCGGGCTCATGTACGCCAGCACGACGTCCTCCAGGGTCAGCCGCCCGACCGTCCAGGCCGGGTCGTGGATCGGCTGGTCGGTGCGGACCACGAACGTGCTCTGCACGTCGGTCGAGCTGGCCGAGACCACGTGCTGGTCGGCCGGCAGCGAGCCCGGGTCGCGCCGCGGCCCGGTCAGCCGGTGGTGGGTGGCCAGCAGCTCCTCGACGTCGCCGGCCACCCGGACCCGGGAGTCGACCAGCACCAGCAGGTGGTCGCAGACCCGCTCCAGGTCGGCGACCAGGTGCGAGGACAGCACGACGCTGAACCCGTCCTCGGCCACCGCCTCCATCAGCGCCTGCAGGAACTCGCGCCGGGCCAGCGGGTCGAGGCTGGCCACCGGCTCGTCCAGGATCAGCAGCTCCGGCCGCTTGGCCAGGCCCAGGGTGAGCGCGAGCTGGGCCCGCTGCCCGCCGGAGAGGCGCCCGGCCTTCTGGGCCGGGTCGAGCCCGAGCGCGGCGATCCGGGCCCGGGCCAGCCCGGCGTCCCAGCGCGGGTTGAGCCGGGCGCCGAGCGTGAGGTGGTCCTGCACGCTGAGCCCCGCGTACACCGGGGTGTCCTGGGCGACGTAGCCGACCTTGGCCAGCTGTGCCGGCCCGGCGGCCGGCCGCCCGCCGCAGACCTCGATGGTGCCGGTGGTCGGCTCCAGCATCCCGGCGGCCAGGTTGAGCAGCGTGGTCTTGCCGGCGCCGTTGGGGCCGACCAGGCCGGTGACGTGCCCGGCCGGGATCTCCAGCGTGCAGTCGGTCAGCGCCCAGCGCCGCCGGTAGCGCTTGCCGAGCGCCTGGGCGCTCACGACGGCGGTCACGCTATGTCCTGCTCGGTCGCGGCGCCCGACCCCGTGGCGCGAAAGGTGGCCGCGAACAGCGCCTCGATGCTCTCCTCGTCCAGCCCGGCCCGGCGGGCCTCGGCCAGCCAGCGGACGAGCTTGCGGCGCAGCGGGTCGTGCGCGGCCAGCGAGTCGCCGGCCAGCGTCCGGGTGACGAACGTGCCGACCCCCTGCCGGGCCGCGACCAGGCCCTCCAGCTCCAGCTCCCGGTATGCCTTGGACACCGTGTTGGGGTTGATGGCGAGGGCGGCGACCACGTCCTTGACGGTCGGCAGCCGGTCGCCCTCGTGCAGCAGGCCCAGCCGCATCGCCTGCCTGACCTGCTGGACCAGCTGCAGGTAGGGCGCGACCCCCGACCGGCTGTCCAGGGAGAACTCGATCACGACGGAACTCCAATCCACTAGATGACTAGTAGACTAGAGGACCGTGTCAACTACCCCTTCTCGCCGCCGGCCGTCAGCCCCTCCACCAGCCGCCGCTCGGCCACGAAGAACAGCACCACGATCGGCACGGTGAGCACGACCGAGCCCGCCATCAGCACCGTGCTCGGCACCTCGATCGAGCCCGAGAGCCGGGACAGCCCCAGCGACACCGTCCACCGGTCCGGCCGCTCCAGCAGGAACAGCAGCGCGAACAGGAACTCGTTCCACGCGATCATGAACACGTACAGCGCGGTGGCCACGACCGAGGGGACGGCCAGCGGCAGGCTGATCCGGCGCAGCACGCCGAGGTGGGTCAGCCCGTCGATGAGCCCGGCCTCCTCCAGCGACTCCGGGATGGTCTCGAAGTAGTTGCGCAGCATGAAGATCGCCACCGGCACGGTCTGGGCCACGTACACCAGGGCCAGGCCGGGCAGGCTGCCGCGCAGCCCGATCCGGGTGAACAGCACGAACAGCGGGATCGCCAGCACCATCGGCGGGAACAGGTAGACGACCAGGAACAGCCCGCTGATCAGCTTGCGGCCGCCGAAGCGCAGCCGGCTCACCGCGTACGCCCCCGGGATCGCGGCCAGCAGCGTCACCGCGGTGGTGAGCACCGCGACGATCGCGCTGTTGCGCAGGAACAGCAGGAAGCCCTGGCCGCCGTTGTCGCCGGAGCGGAACACGGCCCGGTACGACCCCGCGGTCAGCTCCGAGAAGCTGACCCAGATCCGGCCCGGGTCCAGCAGCACCTGCTGGATCGGCCGCAGCGACAGCACGATCATGTACCAGAACGGCACGACCGTGATCAGCACCAGGAAGACGATCGTCAGGACCCGGACGGTCCCCCACACCTTCTCCTCGGTGCTGCGGACGCGGCGGCGCCGGACCGGCTCGGCCGTGGCCGGCGCGGCCGGCGGGGACTCGACGGCCGTCATCGCCCGGCCGACCGATCGGCCCGGGCCTGGGCCCGCAGGTAGATCACGATCAGCCCGACGAGCACCAGCGCCAGCACGACGGCCTGGGCCGCGGCCAGCCCGACGTCCTTGCGGGCGGTGAGGAACTCGTACACCCGGACGCTGATCACCTCGGTGTTGGCGCCGCCCCCGGTGAGCAGGTAGACGTCGTCGAACTTGTTGAACGTGAAGATGAACCGCAGCAGTGCCAGCAGCGCGATCACCGGCAGCAGCTGCGGCCAGACCACGTTGGTGAAGCGCTGCCAGATCGAGGCCCCGTCCACCCGGGCGGCCTCGTCCAGGTCACCGGGGATGGCCTGCATCCGGGCGACCAGGAACAGGAACGCGAACGGGAAGTAGCGCCAGGTCTCGAACGCGATCACCACCAGCAGCGCGGTCGGCACCGGGATGCCGAACAGGTGGCTCTGCGGCGTGGACAGGAACGGGATCGCCTCGTTCCAGCCCAGGAACAGGGTGCCCCAGGCGTTGACGATGCCGAACTGCGGGTCGAGCGCCACCGTCCAGACGAACGTCGCCGCCACCACCGGCGTGATGTACGGCAGCAGCATCACCGCCCGCACCGCGCCCCGGCCCCGGAACGGCCGCCGCAGCGCCAGCGCCGCGACCAGGCCCAGCCCGATCGAGCCGATCGTGCCGCCCACGGTGTAGACGACCGTGGTCCACAGCGTCGACCAGAAGCCGTCGGACTGCAGCACCCGGGAGAAGTTGTCCAGGGTGTAGTTGCCGACCAGGCCGACCCGGCGGATGTTCAGCAGCCGGGCCCGTTGGAAGGCCAGCGACACCGCCCAGATGATCGGCAGCACCACGATGAGCACGACGATGAGCACCGTCGGGCTGAGCAACAGGCGGCCCGTCCGGGCCTCCTGGCGGCGCATCCCGGACAGACCCCGGCGCGGGGTCCGGTCCGGGGCGCCGGACTCGGGCGGGGTCTCCGCGAGGAGCGCCACCGCTAGTTGAGGTCCTTCTGGAGGTCCTCGACGGCCTTCTGCGAGGTCGCCGCGGCGCCGGCCGCGTCACCGCGGCCGTTGATGAGGTCGGACAGCGCCTTCGGGATCGGCAGCGGGCCCTGCATGGCCCCGACCAGCGCGCCCTGCCCCTCCGGCAGGCCCCACCGGCTGAACGTCTCCGGCGACTCCTGCACGGCCTTGAGCACGTCCGGGTCGTAGTAGTCCGACAGCGGGGCCTTGGTGTCCACGCCGGCCTTGAGCTTCTGCCAGGCCTGCAGGTAGGACTGGTCGCCGGCCTTGGTCCCCTGCCGGGTCGGCACCTTGCCCTCGGGCGCGATGGCCAGCCAGTCCTGATACTTGTCGGACATCATGTACTCGACGAACTTGGCCGCCTGCTCCTTCGGCGCCGACGTCGTGGTCGCCCACGACACCACCTCGCCGAAGCTGGAGGGCTGCTTGCCGTCCGGGCCCTGGATCGAGCTGACCACGCCGCTGTTCTGGGCCAGGAAGCTCGGCACGCTCTTGCACTCCGGGCAGGTCGGCAGCGCGTCCTTCCGCAGCCCGGCCATCTCGTCGAGGATGAACGACGACCAGATGATCATGGCTGCCTTGCCGGCGAAGTAGGTCGCCCGGGTGGAGTCGTCGGTCTGGTTGCCCTTGACCGAGTAGTCCCGGGCCAGCTTCCCGTACAGGTCGAAGGCGCGGACGCACTGCGGCGAGTCGAGCGTGACCTTCTTGTCCGCGCCGACCAGCTCGCAGCCGTTGGCCTCGGCCAGGTATTCGAAGCTCTGCTCGGTGAAGCTGGCGCCGGGGGCGGTCGCCAGCGTGATGCCGGCGACGCCGTTCTTCCCGTTGAGCGTCTGCGCGGCCTTCTCGATCGCCGCGTACGTCGTCGGGGCGTCCAGGCCGGCCTTGTCGAAGAGGTCGCGGCGGTAGATCAGCAGCTGGGCCCAGCCGTCGCTGGGCACGCCGAGCTGCTTGTCGCCGTCCTTGGTCAGCTCCAGCGCCCGCGGCGCGAAGGTGTCGGCGCCCAGGTCGTCGACGATCTTCTTGGCCGTGTCGGTGTCGAGCAGGTCGCCGGACTCCAGCGTGCGCAGCGGCGACAGCGGCAGCGCGGCGATGACGTCCGGCAGCGTGTCGGCGGCCGCGGCCGAGGTGATCGTCTGGTCGAACTGGTCCTCGCCGACCGCGACGATGGTGACCTTGATGCCGGTCTGCGCGGTGAACGCCTCCGCCATCTTCTTCTGCGCCGCGACCCGGTCCTGGACGTCCTCGATGGTCCAGACGGTCAGCGCGTTGTCACCACCGCCACCACCGCCGCCGGAGTCGTCCGAGCCGCCGCTGCAGCCGGCCGCCACCAGGGCGACCGCCACCAGGAAGGTTGCCGTGCGTGTTCTCGGGCCCATGTGCGTTCCTTCTCTCAACCGGGGACGAGCATGACGCAACGGCCCGACAAGTCGAGCACCGCGCCAATCTCACGGCACGGCTCTCATTCCCACAAGTAACGATCCGATACCGGCAGACCTTGTGCGCCAGGTCAGGGCCCCGCTTGAATCGGGGCACCGCGTGAGCGACACGTGACCGGGCGACGGGGTCGGCACCGAGCCGGCGACGGGGGGCGGCCACGGGTGCAGGAGTGTGGTCATGAGAAGGCTGATCCGGCCCACCGGCGGCACGACCAACAGAGTGAAGCGCGTGACCACCCGGCGTACCACGCTGGTGGCGGCCGTGGCGCTCGTGCTGAGCTCGCTCGTCGGCGGCGGGGCCGTCCGGGCCGCGGGCCAGTCGAGCGACGAGGCCGCCCTGGCCGCGGCCCGCCAGCATCCCGGCGACGCGATCGAGCGCAGGGTGAGCGCCCTGCTCGCCCGGATGACGGTGCCGGAGAAGCTGCAGCAGGTGCAGCTGCTCTCCGACGGGCAGATCACCGACGCGGACGCCGCAGCCGGCGTCGGCGGCGTGTTCAGCCTGGTCGACTCGGTCAAGATCAACCACTTCCAGCACGTGGCGGTCGAGCAGTCCCGGCTGCACATCCCGATCCTGTTCGCGTACGACACGATCCACGGCTACCGGACGATCTTCCCGGCGCCGCTGGGCGCGGCGAGCGCGTTCGACCCGGCGGTGGCCCGGACCGACGCCACCATCGGCGCCCGCGAGTCGGCCACGGTCGGCATCAAGCAGGTCTACTCGCCGATGGTCGACGTCTCGCACGAGCCGCGCTGGGGCCGGATCGCCGAGGGCAACGGCGAGGACCCCTACCTCGGCTCCGTGTACGCGGCGGCCCGGGTCAAGGGCGACCAGGGCCGGTCCTACGCCGCCCCGGACAAGGTCGCGGCCAGCGTCAAGCACCTCGTCGCGTACGGCCAGCCCGAGGGCGGCCGGGACTACAACACCACCGACCTGTCCGAGTCGCGGCTGCGCAACCTCTACCTGCCGCCGTTCAAGGCCGCGGTCGACGCCGGCGCCGACACGATGATGTGCTCGTTCAACGCGATCAACGGCGTCCCCGGCTGCGCCAACCCGCACACGATGAACGACATCGTCAAGGGCGAGTGGGGCTTCGACGGCTTCATCGAGAGCGACTTCACCGCGGTCGACGAGACCCGGGCCTGCCCGCCGGTCAACCCGGCCACCGGCCCCTGCGGGCACGGCGTGGCCGCCGACGGCGCCCAGGCCGGCGCGCTGGCGCTCAACTCCGGCGTCGACTCGGAGATGGTCTCGACCGAGATCCGCGACCACGGCCAGCAGCTGCTGGCCTCCGGCGACATCGAGATGTCCCGGCTCAACGACGCGGTGCGCCGCATCCTGCGGGTCAAGTTCCGCGCCGGGCTGTTCGACCACCCGTACGTCGACGTGGCCAAGGCGCAGGACCCGGCGTCCTTCGTCACCCCGGCCGACCGGGCCGCCGCCCGCTCCGCCGGCAGCCGCTCGATGGTGCTGCTGAAGAACGACGGGATCCTCCCGCTGAACCCGGCGAAGAAGACAGCCGTGATCGGCCCGCTCGGCGACGACCAGCACGACATGCTCGGCCCGTGGTGGGGCCAGGGCCAGGACGCCGACGCGGTCTCCCTGCTCACCGGCATCACGGCGCAGGCGCCGGGCACGACGTTCACCCAGGCCTGCACGCGCAAGAACGTCGAGCCGCCGGACGCGCGCGACGACGACGCCTGCAGCAACCTCGACGTCGCGGCCGTGCAGGCGGCGGCGCGCGGCGCCGACCAGGTCGTGCTGGCCCTGGGCGAGACGCGGGAGATGAGCGGCGAGGCCGCGTCCCGCTCCACCCTCGACCTGCCCGGTCAGCAGCAGGCGCTGATCGACGCGGTCAAGGCGACGGGCAAGCCGTTCGTGGTGGTGCTGTTCAACGGGCGGCCGCTGACGCTGGCGCCGGTGGCGGCGTCCTCGCCGGCGATCCTGGAGGCCTGGTTCCCGGGCACCGAGGCCGGCAACGCGACCGCGGATGTGCTGTTCGGGCGGGTCAACCCCGGCGGCAAGCTGCCGGTCTCGTTCCCGCGGGTGCTGGGCCAGGTGCCGATCTACTACAACCACGAGCCGACCGGCCGGCCCTGCGACGTCACCCAGAAGTACGACTCGCGCTACCGCGACCTGCCGTTCTGCGACCCGCTCTACGCCTTCGGCTACGGGCTGTCGTACACGACCTTCGCCATCACCGACCTGCGGCTGGACCGGACCCGGGTGTCCGCCAACGGCTCGGTGTCGGCGTCGGTGCAGGTCACCAACACCGGGACCCGCGCCGGTGACGAGGTCGTGCAGCTCTACCTGCACGACCCGGTCGCCTCGATCTCCCAGCCGGTGCGCCGGCTGCGCGGGTTCGAGCGGGTCACGTTGCAGCCCGGCCAGTCGCGGACGGTCACGTTCTCCGTCGACAAGTCCGACTTCGGGTTCTACGACAACCGGGGCCGGTTCGTGGTCGAGCCGGGCACGATCGAGCTCTACGCCGGCGACTCGTCGACCGCGACGCTGACGAAGTCCTTCACGGTCACCCGGAGGTAGCGGTGCGGGGGGTGGCCGCAGCGGCCACCCCCCGTCCGCTCAGCGCCCGGTCGTGCGCGGGCGGGTGCCCTTGCGCTGGCTGACCTGGTTCTTCAGGTCGGCGATCTTGGCCCGGCCCTGCGGGCTCTGCACGTAGTCCTTCGCCTGCCGGATCAGCCGCTTGCCCTGCGGGCTCGCCGCGAACGCGGCCGCGGCGGCGAAGAGGCCCTTCTTGCGCACCGGAGTCTCCTTGTCGTCGGGGTCGTCTCTGCACTACCCCAACGCGCAGCGTTGACGCGCGGTTTCACACCAGGGTGGACAGTTCGGCCGCGGCGCCGGTGAGAGCGCGGACCGCGCCGCCGCGGGTCGAGGGGGTCATCCGCCGGGCCTCCAGGGCCGCGGTCACCCCGTACCGGACGCCGCCGAGGCCGGGCAGCGCGACCGCGACCGACGTCACGCCGACCTGGTATTCCTCGTCGCTGACCGCGAACCCGCGCCGCCGGGCCGTGCGCAGCTCCTCCTCCAGCCGGCTGCGGGAGGCGATCGTCGGCATCGTGAGCTGGTCCAGCCGCTCCTGCGGGTAGAGCGCGCGCAGCTCGTCCGGCTCCAGCTGGCTGAGCATCATCTTGCCCAGCGACGTGCAGTGTGCCGGCACCGACTCCGGCGGGCGGGCGATCTTGACGCTGTGCACGCCGTCCACGAAGACCACGTCCCGGCCGTCCAGCCGGCCCAGGTGGATGGTCCCGTCCAGCTCGGCGTGCAGCCGCTCCAGCACCGGCCGCGCCACCCCGGACAGGTCCTGCTCGCGCAGCGCGGCCGACCCGAGCCCGCGCAGCACCGGCCCCGGCTCGTACGCCCGGGTCGCGTCCTGCTGCACGAACCCGCGGTAGAGCAGCATCGCCAGCAGCCGGTGCGCGGTCGAGGAGGCCACCTCGAGGTACGCGCTGGCGTCGGTCAGCCGGATCCGGGGCTGCTCGGCGAAGAGCACGAGCAGCCGCAGCGCGTTGTCGACCGATTCGATGGGGTAACGCGGGGCCGGCCCGACCGCCTCGGGAAGACGGGGCGATCCTGCGACCATGCTGCGGAGAGTACCCAGGCCAGGGTGCGGCAACTCACGGACACGACATGCTGTCGCCCTGATCACAGCTGTCCGGACAACTCACGGGTATACCCGCGCGCCCGCGGCCTCCGATCGGCGGCTGCCGCGCTCGGCCGCACGGCTGCGTCCGCCCGCCGCTCCTCCGTACGCGGGCGCGGAGCGAGGTCACGTGGGGAGGGATTCGAGGGCAGGGGTGAGGCGGTCCAGGTGCCGGGTGGCGCGGGCCTCCGCGTCCGGCCGCAGCGCCGACGCGGTGCGG
>DATINN010000025.1:0-1756 GCA_035474175.1 Mycobacteriales bacterium
ACCGCGAGCAGGGCGCCGGTGCTGATCCGGCGGACGGGGCCCGGGGCGACCGAGTAGACCCCGGTGGGGTCGGGGACCAGCAGCCGACCCGCGCCGTCGTCGGTCACCGGTGCGGTCAGGCCGGCCACGGGGAGCTCGATCCGGTCAGTGTCCGGACCGCCGGCCAGCGAGCGCAGCACGAACCCCATATCCGACTCCACCCAGAGGTGCTCCGGGTCCGGTCCGGGGAACATCTGCCCGGCGCGGCTCAGCGTCGTCGCCATCGCCCGGGGCCGGCCGCCGTCGCGCAGGTCCACCCCCGGTACGACGTCCAGCGGGCGGATCAGGGCCCGGTCCGGCGTGACGACGAACGACACCGGGCCGGTGCTCAGCAACCCCGGCACCGCGGTGCGGGTGACGCGGCCGAGGCGGGGCCGGATCCGGTCGATCTCGGTGTCCGTGCGGGCGAAGAGCTCCCAGCGGGCGACCGGGTCGAGGAAGCCGGGGATGGTCGCGGTGCCGGATCTCGGCAGCGGCGAGGCCGGCGGGAGGGCCGGCGGGACCGCCGGCTCCGGCACCGGTGTGCCGAGGATCGCCTCGTCCGACGGGCTGGGTGGCGCGGCGACCGGTGGGTCGGTGACGCCGCGCTGCAGGAGGACGACGGCGAGGACCGCGGCGAGGGCGCCGGCCACACCGGCGGCCAGCCGGCTGCGCGGACCCAGCGGAGGTAACCGCAGGCGCGGGGGACCGAGCCGCGGTGGACCGCCGCCTTCCAGGACGTCGCCGCCCACCGGATCGCCCACGCCCCCATCATCACCCGGCACCGGGCCCGGCCGCGACGCGACCGCCTGGATCGGTCCGCGGCACGCCGTCCGCCCGCGACGCGAGCGCCCGGATCGGGCCGCGGCGCCGGGCCCGGCCGCGACGCGGCCGCTCCGATCAGGCTGCGGCACCGGGCCCGGCCGTACACGCGAGCGTCCGGATCAGGCCGCGGTCGGGTCGATGATCTGGATCAGGTGGGGCTGGTCGCCGCGGCGCAGGAAGCGACCGCGGCCGGGCGGCAGCGGCTCGGCGTACGTGCGGGGCAGGAGCTGGCCCTCGCCGCGGTCGCCCGACATCAGCAGCACGCTGCCGCCGGTGTCGCGGACCGCCTGCAGGACCGGGTCGAACAGGGCCCGGGCGGCGCCGGCGACCGGCCGGGTCAGGATCAGGTGCAGGCCCAGGTCCCGCGCGGAGGGCAGGTGCGGCAGCAGCGGCCGGAGCAGGTCCTTGTCGCCCGAGCCGATCATGTCGTAGTCGTCGACCAGCACGACGATCCGCCGCCCGCTCGTCCGCTCGGCGGTGCGCCGGCCCAGCTCGGCCGCCACCGACTCGGCCAGCCCGCGGCCGAGGGTGGAGTTGGTCGCGTGGGCGCCGAGGTGGGACGGGGGCACGCTCCGGGCCAGGTCCCCGCGGACGTCCAGCACCGCGAAGACGAGCTGCCCGGGCGTGAACCGGGCCGCCAGCTCCCGTACGACGGTGCTCAGCAGGGTGGTCCGGCCCGAGCCCGGGTCGCCCAGCGCGATCAGGTGCTGGTCCCGGCGGCCGAGCTCCAGGTGGGCCGGGCCCATGGTGTCCTGCCGCAGGCCCAGCGTCACGGTCGTCGGCTCCGCCGGCACGGTGGGCACCTCGGCCGCCCGCAGGCGCGTCGGCAGCAGCCGGATCGGCGGCGCGACCGGGCCGGTCCATCCGGCCCGCACCCGCTCGGTCAGCGCGGTCATCGCCGCCCCCAGGTCCG